>CALLJA010000156.1 GCA_938008865.1 uncultured Anaerolineales bacterium | reverse complement strand
CCCAAGGACGAAGAAGACCTGGCCTTTGGCCTCCAGCAGGATGTGGATGCGGTGGCCATCTCCTTCGTGCGCTCGGCGGACGATGTGCTCAAGGTGCGCACCGCCATGAAGCGGCTGAACAAGCCGGGGCGGGCGCCGCTCCTGATCGCCAAGTTGGAGAAGCCCGAGGTTTTCAAGGAACTCGACCGCGTGCTCGAGATCGTGGACGGTGTGATGGTGGCGCGCGGCGACCTGGGTGTGGAGATGCCGCCGGAGACCGTGCCCGTCATGCAAAAACGCATCATCCAGGCGGCCAACGCGCGGGCCAAACTGGTCATCACCGCCACGCAGATGCTCGAGTCGATGATCCACAATCCGCTGCCGACGCGCGCCGAGGCCTCGGATGTGGCCAACGCCATCTTCGACGGCACGGACGCGGTCATGCTCTCGGCTGAATCGGCTTCGGGCGAGTATCCCATCGAGGCGGTCACCATGATGGGCCGCATCGCGCTGGAGGCTGAGTCGCATTTCGACGAGTGGGGCAAGCAGCATCCGCTCATTTCGCTGGACGAGAACGACGCCGCCTCGATGGCGCGCGCCGCCTACGAGATCGCCCGCGACCGTGACGTGGCCGCCATTGCCGTCTTCACCATGCAGGGGCGGACGGCCGTGCTGGCTTCCAAGTCGCACCCGCGCGTCCCGATCCTGGCCTTCACTCCCGAAGAGTTCACCTATCGAAGACTGGCCTTCCTGTGGGGCGTGGTGCCGCACCTGGTGCCGTTCTCCAACACGGTGGAGGATATGCTGCGCCAGGTGGACGTGGCCATGCTCAAGGGCGGCAAGGTCAAGCCCGGGCAGCAGGTGGTGTTGTTGTGCGGGTTCCCTGTTGGCGCAATGCTGGCCCCCAACATGGCGCTGCTGCACACCGTGGGCAGCGACGTCCCGGGCGTGAACGGCGTGGATAGATAAATTCAGACGTTTTGAGACGCTTGCAATAGCGCGAGAGACCTCTCTCGCGCTATTGTTTTTCCGTGCTGGCGACCACCAGGCCGATGCCGATCAACAGTCCACCCAACAGGAACAAGGGCGTGATGACCTCGCCCAGGAACAGCGCGCCCAGCAGGGTGCCGACCAAGGGCTGCGCGAAGAAGGTCAGTGAGGCCACGGCGGCGGGCAGTTCGGCGAAGGCGTAATTCCACAGGAACATGGCCAGGGCAGTCGAGATGACGCCCAGGAACAGGATTCCGCCGACCGTCCCGAGCGTAATCGGACCCAGCCCGCGCGCGCTGACCTCCCATGCGCCGAAAGCCAGGCTGGAAGGCAGGCCGCCCGCCAGCATGATGGCCGTTGGCAGGATAACATCCAGGTTTCGCGTCACCTTGCGGACCAGCACCGAGTACAGCGCCCAGGTCAATGCGGCGGCCAGCAGGCTGAGGTTGCCCCAGAACAGGCTGGGCGAGAGTTCCGCCGTGCGGGGATCGATGACGGCCACCACGCCCAGGGTCGAGACCAGCAGGGCTGCCAGGCGGCGGGGAGTCGTCCGCTCGCCGAGCAGGAATGGGGCGAAGAGCAGGATGAAGGCGGGCGTGGCCGAGGTCACCAGTGAGCCGTTCGAGGCGGTGGAGAGTTTGGTCCCCACGAACTGGAACCCGAGCGAGATGCCGTATCCCACCACGCCCACGCCGAAGATCTGCCAGACCTGTTTCGCCGTCAGACTGAGTTTGGGGCGTAGAGCGATGACCAGGCCCAGGGTCAGGATACCCAGAAGCAGACGGGTGCTGAGCAGGGCAAAGGGCGGGATGACCTCCAAGACCACCTTGCTGACCACATACATGCCGCCCCAAATGGCGGCCGCGCCCAGGCCCGCCAGCAGGCCGAGAAGAGAATGTCTGTGCTGCATAATCCGCCGATTATATCCGCGAATCAAAACTTCCCTCTCGAAACAGAGGGAAGTTTTGATTCGCAAAGATGCGCTATCCGCCGAGTTCCACGGCCAGGGTGTCGTAGTAGGTGCCCGCGCCGAAGCCGTCGATCAGGATGTGGTCGCCAGGCTTGAGGTCGGGCAGTTTGCGCAGGAAGGCGATCATGTTCGAGGCCGCGCTGACATTGCCGAAGTCGTTCAGCAGCCACGGCATCGACAGGCTGATGCCCTCGTTCTGCAGGTGCTTCTGCTTGAGCAGGTTGATCTTGTAATTGGCATGATGCACAATGGCCACCGCCAGCGACTTTCCGCTTATGCCGAGTTGGCCCAGTTTGTCCTGATATGCCTGGTAGGCGTCGCGCACCACCTGCACGCCCGTGCGCACGAAGAGCTTGACCATGCCCATCGGTCCCGCCATGACGATGGAGGAACCATCGGTGGGTTCGTGCATTAGCCCCGCCACGCGGATGTTGGTGGCGTTCGTCTGGGTCACATCGATGTTCCAGCCGCCATCGCTTTTTTGCACTGAGTGCGGATAGTTCATCTGCACCTGCAGCACGCCTTCCGCGTCGTACGACTCGAACGAGCGGCCCGCCAGGAACTTCATGGTCTGGTCAGGGATGATACCAATCACGCCCGCGGCATTGCCAAACAATTGCAGGGCGTTCGCGTCGTGCGAACTGTTGACGAAGCGGCTCAGTCCCTCGATGCCGCCCACCAGCACCTTCTTTCCGCGCAGGCGTTCGGCGATATTCTCGGAGAGGCCTTTGTTCTCGGGCAGTTCGGGGTTGAGCGCCAGGTGCAGGCTGCTGACCGATCCGTCGCAGGCCTTGTGGACAGCCACCTTGAGGGCGCTATCGGGGATGCCCGCCGCGTGGGCAATACGGTCGAGATAATCTTCCGAGATGGGGGCGCTCATACCGATCAAGATGCCCTCCACCTCGGACGGGTCCCAGCCGCAGGCCAGGGCGGCCTCACGCAGGAAGCGCGCGCCCATCTGTACCTCGAGGTCCAGGTTTTCGGTGGCACTCAGGCTGGCCACATGATGACGGCTGAGGAAGCCCAGTTCAGCCAGGTTCAGCCGTTCCGCGTCGGGGATGGGGCTGCCCAGTCGGCTTTCGAGCATGTGCGGCAGGGATGCATTATCGTAGCTCTCGCCCCAGGTGCCGTACACGCCGCCGATCTGGACCCCGGGGTTGGTCACGCGCAGCAGGCCGAAGGGCACGCCGCGGCCGACCGGCACAATGCCTTTTTCCACATCGGGTTTATCAAAGAAGGAGGGAGTGGTTTCCATAGTTTCTAATCCTTTCGTCTCTTGAGTAGGCAAACACTATGGAAACAGGAAAGTTACTGCCTGAAATGCGCGTAGCCACTACGGCTATCAGCGCGACTGAAGCAAGGGCTCACAGGCCCCGATCCCTCAACACCACCTGGGGCTGGATACTGCGGTAGTACAGGCCGTCCCTGGCCTCGAAGCCCATGCGTTTGAGATAGGCTTCATGGCGCGGGATGCCAGGCTCGGAGGTGAAGCGGGTGATGCCATGCAGGCGGAAGAACTCGGCGCTTTCCTCGAACAGGAAGCGGCCCGCGCGGAAATCGCGGTAGCCCGGGATAACGAAATCGAGCACCACCCGCGCCTGGTCGCCATCCTGGTGGACGACTAGCAGGCCTGCGGGCACCATGTTGCGCAGCACAAAGACGGCCAGGTCCTCGGGGTGGGGATCGAATTTATAGTTGGGGAAATATTCCGACACGCCCTGGCGGTAGAACTCGACGAAACTCTTGAGGTAGCCGCTGTCGGGACGCACTTCGAGCAATTTGAAGTAATCCTTTTGCCGCCACATCTGGACGAGATAATAGATGTCGATGCCGACGATGAGCGTGTTGAGCGCGGCCACCGGGTAGGCATGGATCAGCAGGCCGTAGATCAGCAAGGTTAAAGCACCGAAGACGTTAATCAGCCGCAGGCGCAGCAGGGATTTCATGGTCATCGAAACCCCCACCAGCGCCGAACCGAGATAGCCGATGAGTTGTAATTGTTCCTGGGTCATGTCTCTCTCCTGAAGTGAAATCCCTGATCTTGCGCGCCGATCCCTTACTCGAACTCCCGCTCGCGCCTGGCCTTCTTCACGCCCGAGCGCATCTTCTTGGACTTCAGCCGTTCCTCCTTCGAGGCCAGCGTGGGACGGGTGGCGCGGCGCGATTTGGGACGCTGGGCCGCCTTGCGGACCAGTTCGCTGAAACGTTGCAAGGCATCTATCCGATTCTGTTCCTGGGTGCGGTACCGTTTGGCTTCGAGGACCAACACCCCCTCGGTGGTGACGCGCGCGCCGCCCAGGCGGATCAGCCGCGCCTTGACCTCCTCGGGCAGTGACGCTGACCCGCGCACGTCGAAGCGCAGCTGTGCAGCGGTCGCCACTTTGTTGACGTTCTGTCCGCCTGGCCCGCTGGCGCGGATGAAGTCGACCTGCAGTTCGCGCTCGTCGATAGAGAGGGTGGGGGTGATCTCAAGCATATCCCCAGTATAACAAGAACCCGGACAGTTAAAGCCGCCTCCCCCCAATTCCACTTGTAGAAATTGGGGGGAGGACGGGCGGGAGGACTAGAACATCATCGCGTTGATGCGATCGATCGACTCGCGCGTGGGGCGCAAGTCCTCGTCGCTCAGGCGGTTGAGCGGGGTGTCCACCAAGTTGTAGGTGTCGGTTAGGGACGGCTTACTCGGCTCGACGTAGATCAGGCCCGTAATCAGCCAGTTTTCGCGCTGGGCTTCTTCGAGCATTTTGAGCGCTTCCCAGCGGTGAGTGGGATTGTAGTCCTTGTCGAGGTTCTTTAGCACGATGGTCGAGCCATCGTGCAATTCCACCTCACGGATCTCGCCGTCCTGCAGGTCGGCTTCGAGCATGATCTCTTCGCGCGCGGGGATAAAGGAAATCTCGTGCAAGGGCGCTTCGTGGTCCTTGCCCCAGGTGTACGAATGCACGGCGTTCTCCTGGTTATTGAAGGTCACGCACGGGCTGATGATGTCCAGCACGGCGATGCCGTTATGCGCCAGGGCGGCCTTAAGCAGTTCCTTGACCTGCTTGGGGTTGCCCGCGAACGAACGCGCCACAAAGGTGGCGTTAGAGGCAATGGCCTCCATGCAGATGTCGATGGGCAGGTATTGGTTGACGCCCTGCTTCTTGAGCGTCAGCCCCACCTCGGCGGTGGCCGAGAACTGGCCCTTGGTCAGGCCGTACACGCCGTTGTTCTCG
>CALLJA010000155.1 GCA_938008865.1 uncultured Anaerolineales bacterium | reverse complement strand
CGAGGTGACGGTTGGAGATGTGCGCCGCCAGGATGCCGTCAGGCATGAGATGCTGGAGGTACACGGCGAAGGCGTCCTTAGTGACAAGGTGGACAGGGATCGAGTCGCTGCTGAAGGTATCCAGCACCAGCACGTCGAAATTCTGGGGACGCCCCTCGGCCAGTTCGCGTTCGAGGGCCAGGCGCGCGTCGTCGGTCACCACGCCGACGTCCGCCCTGGAATCCTTCAGGAAGGAGAAATATCCGCCCTGCCCCTCGGCAATCTCCACCACAGTGGGATTGATCTCATAAAAACGATAGACATCGCCAGGCTGGGCATAGGTTGCCAGCGTGCCCGCCCCAAGCCCAAGCACGCCCACGCGCAAGCCCTGTCCGCGGCGTGGATGATTCAGCAGGACCAAACCCGCGCCGCCGTCCTGCACGTAGTAGGTGGTCGGCTGGTCGCGCAGGTCGGGCGCAAGGTATTGGATGCCATGCACCGTCGCGCCGTGGATCATGGCATAACCGTCGCCGAATCCGCTGGGGGAGGCCCAGGCTTTCACGCGCAGGATGCCGTAGAAATTCCGATGCACGAAGAGCGCATCCGAATAGCCGTTCATGCCGAGCATGATGCCTGCCACGGCAACAAGCGTGACACCCCACAACACCCCCGCGCGGACGGAGGCGCGGCCCATCCAGCGCGGAAGCAGCGAGACGATCACGATGACGGCGGTCAGCAGCCAGGCCAGGTAGAACTCCCAGTAGCCCGTAAAAATGTAGGGCGCGACCAGGTTGACGAAGATCCCGCCCAGCGCGCCGCCCACCGAGACCATCAGGTAGAAGGTGGTCAGGTGTTCCGCCGAAGGCCGCAGCAGATACAACTCGCCATGCGCGATCATGCAGGCCAGGAAGAGCAACAGGCTGTATGCGGCGACTTGCACCACGACGCTCAACGTGCCAGCATTGGTCAGCACCCACAGCACCGTCAGGCTGGCCAGGGCGAAGAACAGGGCGTAGAGTCGGCGCTGCACCCAGGGGCCGTCGGAAAAAGTCAGGATGAACGAGAGCAGGTACAACGCCAGCGGCAGGATCCACAGGAACGGGATGACCGCCACCTCCTGCGTGATCTGGTTGGTGACCGCCAACAGGAAGATGGACGGCGTCGCGCCGAGGATGATCCATAACCCCAACATGGACAGTGTCGGCTTGGGCGTCGGCTGCATGACGGGACCCGCCGCCTGGGCGGCCGTTTCAGAGCGTTTCCCCACCCTCAGGGCCAGTCCGCCCACCAGGACGGCGAACAGCACAAGGCCCAGGGCCCAGGTCCAGCCCTGGGCGCGCAGAGTCAGCCACGGCTCGGTCAGGAAGGGGTAGCACAGCAGGCCCAGCAGCGATCCGACGTTCGAGAGCGAGTACAGCCGCGCGTAGGATTTCGTGGGGAACAATCGGCTGAACCAGGCCTGCATCAAAGGTCCGTTCGAGGCCAGCACGAAGTACGGCAGGCCAACCGAAACCGCCAACAGCAAAAAGAGCTGCAGGATGGGCGTCTCTGCGCCGATACTGGGTTTCCACGCCGCGGACGGGGTAATGGGCGACAGCCAAAATAAGCCCAATGCCAGCACGACCAGCGTCGTAACGCCCAACAACGCGGCGTGGACTTTTCCCTGGCGGTCGGCGCGGATGCGGCCGATCAGCCAATAGGCGTAGGCGTAGCCGCCCGTCAGCAGGGCCTGGAAGAACAGCATGGCCGTCGACCAGACCGCGGGCGTCCCACCGAACCAGGGCAGCAGGAACTTGCCGATCATCGGCTGGATCTGAAAAAGCAGGAAAGCAGAAAGAAAAATGCTCAGGGCGAATTGAAACATACAGCCTCCGCGCTCGATTGTATCGCAGGGGATGAGCAAAAAAACTACAGAACGGTTAAAATCGAACAGATTGATAATAACCTCACTCCCACTACGACACCGCGCAAGGGCTGCCTCGCTCACGAAGGGAGCGCGTGGTTTCGCCACAGGGTGAAAACCAAACACCGAGGTCATCCATGATGAACAATTTGCAAGCCACGCTCCTCTTCCCCGTCCGTGATGCGGACGCCCGCAAACAATGGCTGATTGCCTCCGCCATCATGCTGGCGAGTTTTATCGTCCCCATTCTGCCAATGCTGGTGGTGATGGGCTACGGCGTAAAGATCATGCGCCAGGTCATTGATGAGGGCCGCGAACCGACCATGCCCGACTGGCAGGGCAGCGACTGGGGCGCGCTGCTGCAGGACGGGTTTCGCCTGTGGGCCGTGCGATTGGTCTACACCCTGCCCCTGATG
>CALLJA010000154.1 GCA_938008865.1 uncultured Anaerolineales bacterium | reverse complement strand
GGTGGCCTTCTTCGACGGCGACGACCTGGACGCGTTGACGAAGTCCATTGCGCGCAAGACAGGCTACCAGATCAACGAGCACTGGCTGCAACTCTTTGGCCTGTGCGCCGATTGCCGCCAGAATTGATCTCGCCATGCCCCCGCCAACCGCGGGGGATAAAAAAGGAACATGATGAAAAAGGTTTTCAATTCCATTATCCTGGTCTCACTCCTGGCCCTGCTGATGGGCGCCTGTGCGGCCCCTGCCCCGCAACAGGAGGAGGGATTGCGCGTACTGGCCTCCACCACCTTCCTGGCGGATATTGCGCAGAACGTGGCCGGCGGCCGGGCGCGGGTCGAGTCGCTGCTGCCGGCCGGGGCGGACCCGCACGCGTATCAGGCGGCTCCGTCGGACGTGGCAAAAATCACAGCCAGCCAGGCGCTGGTCTTGAACGGCGTGGAATATGAGCATTTCATCGAGCCGCTGCTGGAGAATGCGGGCGGCGAGCGGCTGATCATCGAGGCCTCGGCGGGGCTGACGCCGCGCGCGGGCGGGGATCACGCCGATGAAACCGGACCAGGCGCGGGGGCGGACCATGAGGCGGGTGATCCGCACATGTGGCTGGATCCCGTGCTGGTTGTCAGGTACGTCGAGAACATCCGCGACGGGCTGATCGAGGCGGACCCCGCGGGCGCGGGTGTGTACAAGGCCAACGCAGAGGCATACATCGCGCAACTCAAGGACTTGGATGCCTGGATTCGGTCACAAGTGGAGACCGTCCCTGCCGGGCGCCGCCTGCTGGTGACCAACCACGGGACGCTGGGCTATTTCGCCGAGCGTTATAGGTTTACCGTGGTGGAAAGCATCCTGCCGAGTTTCAGTTCGGAGGCCACGGCCTCGGCGCGGGAGATCGCGGCGGCCATCGAAGCGGTGCGGGCTTCGGGCGCGCCCGCCATCTTTTTGGGTGATGTGGAAAATGCCAGCCTGGCCGACCAGATCGCATCCGAAACGGGCGTGCGGGTGGTGAGCGACCTGCATCTCGAGTCGCTGACCGACGGCGCACCCGCCGCCACGTACATCGAAATGATGAAATATAATGTCGCGCGCATCGTCGAAGCGCTGAAATAAGCGGAAAGGTAAGGGCGGCTCATTTCGGGTCGCCCAAAGGTTGAAATGACACATACACCTCATCGTCTCGACATCGACCATATCAGCATCGGCTACGGCGAAAAGACCGTGCTACATGACCTGAGTTTTCAGGTGCCCCACGGCGCGCGCGTGGCTGTGGTGGGGCCGAACGGCGCGGGCAAGTCCACGCTGTTCAAGGCCCTGGTCGGCATCCTGCCGCTGCAAAGCGGACGCATCCTCATCCACGGCGAACTGCTCGGCACGCACAAAGACTGTGTGGCCTATATCCCGCAGCGCGAAGACGTGGACTGGCGCTTCCCCGTCACCGTCAGCGACGTGGTGCTGATGGGACGCTACGGCCAGATGGGCTGGCTCAGCCGCCCGTCGAACCGCGACCGGCAGATCGTCCAGAGCAGCCTCGAACGCATGGGCATCGCCGACCTG
>CALLJA010000153.1 GCA_938008865.1 uncultured Anaerolineales bacterium | reverse complement strand
AGGATGTAGTTGACGAGCGCCGACGCGATGTACTCCGCCTCCACGTCCCAGAAAGGATGGTCGGCGGCCAGGGTTTCCGCGCGCTGGCCGAAACGCGCCAGGATGGATGGTCCCGCGGCGAGGCCCTCGAAGCAGTCACCGTGATAGGGGCAGGCGCCGTTGAATGGATCGCGGCTGCGGTCATGCGGGATGCGGATGTGCCCCATCTCGGGGCTGACCAGCCCGCGGAAAGACCTGCCGCCCGCGACGAAGCCCGCGCCGATGCCCGTCCCGACCGTGATGTATAACGACGGGTCGATGCCCTGGCTCGCGCCCCAGCGGGCTTCGCCCAGGCCCGCGACGGCCACGTCCAGGTCGATGGCGATGGGCAGGCCCAGGCTTTTGCGCAGCGCGCCCAACACGTCGGCGTTGCTCCAGTGCGGCTTGGGCGTGGTGGTGACGAAACCGAACGTGGGCGACTCAGGGTCCACGTCGAAGGGACCGAACGAGCCCAGGCCGATGCCGCGCAAGCGGGCGAGGTGCGGGGCGAAGAAATCGCTCACATGCTGGAGCGTCTCGTCGGGCGTGGTGGTGGGAAAGCGGACCTCGTCCACGATATGTTCGGGGCCGCCCGCCACCATGCAGACGAATTTCGTCCCGCCCGCTTCGATGCCGCCGTACAAGGTTTCCGTCATGGCGCTCTACTCCCCGACCTGGTTCTTGCGGATGACTTGCGCGTACCACTTGCCTGAATCTTTGACCGTGCGCTCCAGCGTCTCATAGTCCACGCGCACCAGGCCGAAGCGTTTGGTGTACCCGAAACTCCACTCGAAGTTGTCGAGCAGCGACCAGACGAAGTATCCGCGCAGGTCCACGCCGTCTTGCATGGCGAGGCGCGCCTGGATGAAATGCTGCTTGAGATAGTCGAGGCGGCGCGGGTCGTGGACCTGGCCGTCGGCGCTGACCTCATCTGCGAAGGCGGCGCCGTTCTCGGTGATGTAGAGCGGGGGCAGGTCGTATTCACGGCTGACCTGCACCAGCAGGCGGCGCAGGGCGGGCGCATGGACCTCCCAGTCCATTTCGGTGTACTCCGCGCCAGGCACGCGTTTCACGCGTCCGCCCGTGTTGACGACCGTGCGCGAGTAATAGTTGATGCCGAGGAAATCCAGTTTCTGCGCGATCAAGGCCAGGTCGCCGTCCTGGACGGCGGGCAGGTCATCTTCCAGCGTCTCGTAGGCCGTCAGCGGATAGTGGCCTTTGAAGAGCGGGTCCATGAACAGGGTTTCGCTCTGCTCCCAACTTTGGCGGGCGGCGGCCGCGTCTGCTGCAGAATCGGTCTCAGGCTCGGCGGGCCACAGATTGAGCACGATGCCGACCTCCGCGCCTGGGTCCACGCTGCGGATGGTCTGGACCGCCAGCCCGTGCGCCAGCAGCAGGTGATGCGCCACCTGGTGCGCGCTGCGCAGGTCCTGCACGCCTGGCGCGTGCCCGCCCCACAGGTGGCCCGCAAAGGCGGTCACGGCGGGCTCGTTGAAGGTGGCCCAGTGTTTGACGCGGTCGCCGAGGCGCTTGACCATCAGCGCGGCGTAATCGGCGAAGGCGAAGGACAGGCTGCGTTCCATCCAGCCGCCTTCGTCCTGGAGCGCCTGCGGCAGGTCCCAGTGGTAGAGCGTGAGGAAGGGCGTGATGTTGGCGGCGCACAACGAATCGACCAGGCGGTCGTAGAAGTCCAGGCCTCGCGGGTTGATGCGCCCCCGTCCCTGCGGAAGCACGCGCGGCCACGAGACCGAGAAGCGATAGGCCTTCAGCCCGAGTTGACGCATGAGGGCGATATCTTCCTCATAGCGGTGATAGTGGTCACAGGCCAGGTCGCCCGTGCTGCCATCCGTGATCTTGCCAGGGGTGTGGCTGAAGCGGTCCCAGATCGACTCGCCCTTGCCGTCGGCGTCCCATCCGCCTTCGACCTGATACGAAGCAGTGGCTGCGCCCCACAGAAACTTGGGGGGAAAAGAATACGTGCTCATATACTTTATCGAAACCTCATCGATTGGATTTGGCGCTCACTCGGCTGCGGCCGTGAGCTGATTTCACACAAGGGTACGCTGACTTTGGAAATCCTGCAAGCCGAACGTGCTGGGATCGACCAGCCAGGGGCCCTTTCACGTGCAGCCACAGGAGTTGCGGATGATGACCTCGGTGGGGAGCAGGGTCAACGCCTGGGCTTGTCCGCCGCGCATCAGGCGCACCAACTGCCCGACCGCTTCGCGCCCGTCCAACACGGGAGTCGACCCGTTCAGCACACGGCTGACAGTGGCAATCGAAACACCCGCCTGGCGGGGTTGTTCATCGTGCAAGCGCTTTCTGAAAGAGATTACATATTATAGGAAATAAAATTCCCGAGACAATCGGCTCAGGAGTTTTTAAGGGAAACGTAGGGTTAAGGCTTAGAATTTGGTTGAAATCGTGGACTCGCCGCAGTAACGAGAAAAAACTTGAAGCCAGGAAAAAGCTCAAAAGACGCGGCGCGTATCCAAGTGGGCTGCACGCGTGTTGGGCGCTCTTATCTTTCATCGGCATGCTTATCAGAGTTCTCATTTCTACGAGAAGGCTTTCTACTTTT
>CALLJA010000152.1 GCA_938008865.1 uncultured Anaerolineales bacterium | reverse complement strand
TCGCAGCGCGCCTGGAAATAGAAGTAGGTCGTGTCGACCGGGTAGGCCACCGCGCGCAAAGCGGCCAGGTCGGGGTTGGAGATCGGGCCGGGCGGCAGTCCCACGTTCAAGTAGGTGTTGTAAGGTGAGATGAACCGCATATTCTCGGCGCTGAGCGGGTTGGTCCACCAGGTCTGCTGGGCCACGTTGAAGCCGAGGGCATATTGCACGGTCGGGTCGCTATCCAGTTTCATGCCCGCGTTCAGGCGGTTGAGGAAGACCGAGGCGATGATGGGCTGCTCCTCCGCCATGACCGCCTCGCGCTGGACGATGGACGCCAGGGTGACGCCCTGGTACACGTCCAGGCCCTGGCGGGCGAAGCCTTCGCGCAGGTCGCCCGTCAGGTGCAGGCCGAAATTCCGCACCAGGGTTTCGAGCAGCAGGTCGGCGCTGGTGTCGCGCGAGAGGATGTAGGTATCGGGAAAGAGAAACCCTTCGGATGTGGAGTCAGCGCGGAAGTATTCGTAGCCGATCGGGTAGGAGGCCGCAGCCGCCAGGAACTCTTCGGGCGTGACGGTCAGGCCCGAAGTCGGCAACGAAGCGGCGATCTCTTCCATGCGCCAACCTGGCAGCACCACGAAGGTCACCTGGGCGGGCGTGGCGTCCTGCAAGGCGTTGGCGATGTCGATGATGGACATGGACGGGCTGAGCAGGTAGTTGCCCGCCTGCATCGAGACGTCCATGCCCTTATAGATCAGGTAATCGCGGAAGGCGCCGCCACTGCGCACCAGCCCCTCAGATTGCAGTCGTTCGGCCACCGAGGAGACCGACTCACCCTGCGAGATGGCAAAGACCCGCTCCACACCGTTCAGGTCGAGCGGGTTGGTCAGGTTGCCGTCGTGCCAGAGCACGCGGGCCGAATATTCGATGACGCCCCACACGCCCAGGCTCGGCGCGGGCGCGCCGTAGGTGTTGGCGGCGCGCAGCGGGATGAAGATAAAGGTTGCCATCATCACGCACAACAGGACCAGGATGGCGGTAATGAGCGGGACACGGGTTCGATTGAAGATGGGGTTGCTCTGCATGGTTTATGGATGTTGGGCTTCGAGATAGGAACGCAGGATCATGACCGCCGCCAGTTCGTCGAGGTGGCCGCCGCGCTGCTTGCGGCGCGCGCCCATCGCGATGCGCGCCGCGCGCGCGTCCTGCGTGCTGAAGGATTCGTCCCACAACTGGACGGGGACCTGCGTCTGGGTTTGCAGGGCTTCGGCAAAACGCGCCGCGCGCCGCCCCGCTAGGTTGGGGTGGCCTTCTTCATCGAAGGACTGCCCGATCACGATCAGGCCGACCTCGTTCTGGGCGGCCAGGTCGGCCACCTGGGCGGCGTCCACCAGGCGTGAGACGTGCTCGATCACCTTGAGCGGGCTGGCAATCAGCCCGTTCGGGTCGCTGAGCGCGAGGCCGATGCGTTTCTCGCCGTGGTCCACTGCCAAAATTCTCATATCGCTCCAGAAGCAGGGCAGACTTTTCAGGCCGCCCCGCTTGCTTATTCGATGACTACCTGCACACGCAGGGGGATCAGCGGCAGCCACGGCCACCAGGCGGGCGTAAGCCGCACCTCGGGCGGGCTGGGAAAGGGCTGGATGCGCGCCGCCACGGCCTCAGCCTGGGCGGGCGAACGCCCCAGCACCAGGCGCAGCACCTGGGCCGTATCCACGCTGCGGAACAGGCGCCGCTCGGCCTGCATCTGCCAGCGCGTCACGCCGCCCGCGTCAGTGACGGGTCGGGTCACAGACTGGAAGGTGAGCGTGTTGGGCGCGGCGGAAAATCCCTGCGGGAGGGCGGCATCGAGGCTCACCTCGGCCAGGCGCGTCAGGTCGCGGGTCGAGACCACCTGCACGCTGAACTCCAGGCGCAGGGTCAGAGACAGGGTCGCGCCCTGCGCACCGACGGGCGGGTTGTAAGTCTCTTCCAGGGTCTGCGAAACGGTCAGGGTATCGGCCAACATCACGTCGTCGGCGGACAGGCGCGCGCGCAGTTCATCCTCGGCCTGCCTGGCCAGGTCCGCTTTGAGGGTCTCGCGCAGCAGGAAGCGGTCGTCCTGGGTGGCGCCGATGGCGGTCGTGTCGCTGCCGCCGCCCGTCGGCTCGGGGTTGCTGACCGAGGCCATCAGCCCCAGCGACCCCTCCACCGCCTGGATCGCGCCCGCGTCCACGTTGCCCGCTTCGCCCGCGTCCAGCGCCTCGATGGGCACTTCCACGATCTGGTCGAAGCCCGCCGTCAGGCGCGTGGGGTTCAGGGTGGCAAAGCGCACGGGCGGGTCGGCCAGCGTGTGAACCACCGTCCCCGCGGGGACCTCCACCTCGGTCTGCGTCAGGTTGCGGAAGCGCGCCACGCCGCGCGCGCTGGTCTGCGGCACGGGGATGCGGCTGGTCACGCTCACCGACTGGCTGCCTTCGGCCGCCACACGCTCGGTACGCGAGGGCACGCTGCCCGTCACGAACACGTCCTGGATGGACGGGCTGGCCAGGACGGGAAAGTTCAGCCGCTGGGCTTGCGTTTCGGGATGCAGGACCACTTCGGCGCGCGGGACGAACAGGCCTGCCACCGCCAAAACGGCCAGGACTCCCAGCCCAAAGGCGATCACGCGAACCGCCTGCTTCGAGCGCCAGCCCGCCTCGGCGGGGACAGCCTGCGAACGCAGCGCGCGCAGGTCGCGGCGCGGCGGACGGGGGATGCGCTGTTTGCGCGGCGGGAGCGCAGGCCAGGCCTCGCGCTGGGCCGCGCCCGTCGACTCGAAGACAGGTATGCCCAGCGACTCGGCCTCGCGCCGCACCGACGACCGCCGTGTGACCAGCCCCAACTGCGCGCCGAGCGAATCGGCGTGACGCTGCAACACCTTCAAATCCAGCAGGCGCAGTGAGATTCTCTCGCCCTTGGGCCAGACCAGCAGAATGCGCGGCGTCTTGGCCCACGAGAGTCGGTCGCGGACGGAGATCAGGTCGTCGTGGGATTCGAGCGTGAAGATCTGGGTTTTCATCCGCCCGAATTATAGCCGATGACAGGTGCGTCCCCCAAATGTGGGATTTTATCCGCCGGGCCAATTCGTAAAATGAAACCAATCCCGTTTCCGCGGGATAATTTATCTGGAAAAGGAATATGGCATGAGACGCAGATTTGTAATCCTATTATCGGTAACGATCATGGCGTTGAGCGCGGCGGCCTTCAGCATCGGAAGGGCATCCGCTGCCACAGGTTGTTTCAACGACACCAACGGCCACTGGGCCGAAACCTTCATTTGCTGGATGAAGGATAACGGCATCACCACAGGCACAGGCGGCGGGAATTACAGCCCCAACAACAACGTCACCCGCGCCGAGATGGCGGTCTTCCTGGCCAAACAGGCTGACGTGCCGCCCTCCAAAGGCGATATCGTGGTGAGCGCGGGCTTCGCAAATTGGCATCCCTTCAATTCGACAGACCCGCTTAGCTACACATATTTTTCAAGCCAGACCCAGGTCACCCGATCTAGCGCGGGGTCGAGTTTTCTCTCGGTCAACCCTGATCTGACCACTGTGCTGTACGGCAAGAGCCTGCAATTGAAGGCAGTCGAATTTTGTTATGACACCTTTGCCAGCACATCGCTGAACTACATCGAGATCAATACGTACTCGCACACCACAGGTTCGCTTGGAAGAAATCTCAGGCTTTCAGACCCCACCACGCGCACGGGCAACGAGTGCAGGTTGTACACCCTGCCATCACCGGTTGTATTGACAAGAAATGATGGGGTTAATTTCTTCATCCAGGTCAACTGGTCCGCCGCCGGTAATCAATTTGCAATCGGGCGCACCAGTTTCATCTTCGCGCCCACTACCACTGCCGCCGCTCCCGTACCGGCAGGAGCAGACGAAACAAACCCAGAGACCGTCCTGTCCCCGTCCACAGAAAGCACGGCTCCGTAGCGCCAGGCCTACACAAACACACCTCCAGCAAACCTGGAGGTGTGTTTCATTTCAAGCCTGTGAAAGGCAGCCTTATTGCAAACGC
>CALLJA010000151.1 GCA_938008865.1 uncultured Anaerolineales bacterium | reverse complement strand
CCTCCCTTCCTGCTTACCCCGGCATCGGTCAGTTACCTAAATCAGTCCATCCTGACGGCGCTGATCATAGTGACCCTTGTTGACAGGCTGCGCTCCCTTCGGCTCCAAAAGCCGTCGCAGCAGGACGTGGTGCTGCTGATGTTCTTTGTCTGCGTGCTCCTATTCTCGATCCTGCTGTTCCTCGAATCCGCGCTCCCGCCGTCAGAGCGCTTGTACCCAGTGTACATGCAAAACACAGTGCTGGCGCTGACGCTGTCCTTCCTGATGCAGTTTGCATACACTTTCCCCCACCCCGATCCCAGGCAAATCATGGAGCGCAGGCTGACCTTGCTGGCAACAGCCGCCTACTTGCTATGGGAGGCAAGTTTATCCTTCTGGCGTCTTCAAATGCTGGAGCAGGGGCATGTCCAGTTCCGCCCCAATTTTGCAGACCTGTTCCCGATCGCTGGCTTTCTATGGGTGATACTGATCTTCATACGCAAAGCCGCCAATAACTGGTCCGACCCGGTCCACCGCTACTTCGCGTTGATCTTCCTGATCCCACTCTACCTGGCCACGTTGAACCTGCTGCGCACCTTCTATTACATCTCAAGCACGTTCTTCCACATCAACATGTCGGTCGGCATCCTGGCGACGATTTTCCTGTTCGTGTTGCACTACCTCACCTCGCAGCCCGGGCGGACCTCGTTCATCCTCAAGGTCTCAGGGGCCATGCTCACCGCCATGCTGGCCCTGTACGGGATGATCGCCTGGCTGGCCGCGCCCGCCTACGCCGCGCAATACCGTCCGAACCTGCTGGACCACCGCAGCCTGCGTTTTACCCCCAACCCGCAGGGCGGCTACGACGTGACCGAGATTCCGTTCCGCTTCGAGCAGGACTTCGGCGACAACCTGGGCCTGACCGACAGCGCGCAGACCACAGCCCGCGTGGATTTCGACTTCCCCTTCTTCGGCCAGATGCAGCGCGCGATCTTCATCATGGACGACGGCTTCCTGGGCATCGGCGCAGATGTCGAGCGGCGCGACGTCCAGTTCGGGTTCGGTCCATCGCCCGCCATCCTGCCGCTGTTCGTCGACCTGGCTCCCGAACACAGCGCACATGGCGGCGTGTTCCTCCACAGGCGCGCCGACCGCCTGCTGGTCACCTACCTGGACGTGCCCGCTTTCCGTAACACCGAAGACCTTTACACCTTCCAGGTGGCGCTTTACGCCGACGGGCGCTTCGACATCACCTACAACGGCCTACCCGCTCGCATCAGCTATTACCTGGGCGAATCGCCCGATACGAACGTCGAGGCCATCGGCGTCAAACCCGCCGCTGCGCCGGGCGGCAGCGTCAACTTCGCCAGCCTGCCGCTGCGCATCGGCCCCGAAGGGGCGATCCAGAACGAGTACCTTGCATTCAGGTATTTCATCCACGAATTCATGGGGCCCATGGCCGTGGCCATCGTGGGCAGCAGCCTGTTCGTGCTGATCCTCTCGGATGCCCTGTTCCGTTACGGGCTGGCCCGTCCGCTGCGGATGCTGCTGCAAGGCGTCCAGGCCCTGGACGGCGGACAGCGAAACGTGAGCATCCCGATCCTGTCCAACGACGAGATCGGTTCGCTGACCCAATCCTTCAACAACCTGAGCGGGGAACTTAACGCCCTGATCACCGGCCTGGAGAATCGCGTGGCCGAGCGGACCTCGGACCTGGTGGCCGCCAACGAGCAGTTGCACAAACTCTCGGTGGCCGTCGAGCAAAGCCCGAGCGCCATCGTCATCACCGACACCACCGCCAACATCGAATACGTCAACCAGGCCTTCGTCCAGTCCACGGGCTATACCTTCGAGGAAGTGCGGGGACGCAACCCGCGTATTCTCAAATCGGGCCAGACCACACCCGAGGTCTACCAGCAGATGTGGGCCAGCCTGACGGCGGGCAGGCCCTGGCGCGGCGAATTGATCAACCAGAAGAAGGACGGCCAGGTTTTCTGGGAGGCAACCGTCATCACCCCCATCCTGGATTCCGCCGGGCAACTGACCCATTACGCCGCCATCAAAGAGGATGTCACCGCGCGCGTGATGGCCGAGAAGGCCCTGCGCGAAAGCGAGGAACAATACCGCCTGCTCTTTGACCTCGAGTCAGATGCCATCTTTATCATTCGCAACGCAGATGGCCAGATCCTGGAAGCCAACGACGCCGCCGTGACCTTGTACGGTTACACCCGCGAGGAACTGCTGACCCGCAAGAACACCGACCTCTCCGCCGAACCGGAAAACACCCAACAGGCCACCCATACCGAATTCCCCATCAATCAGGTGGTCGTCATCCCGCTGCGCTACCACCAGAAATTCAACGGGGCCGTCTTCCCCGTGGAGATTACCGCCCGCTTCATTACTTGGAAGGGCGAATCCGTTCACATTGCCGCCATCCGCGACGTGACCCAGCGCGTGCAAATCGAGCAGGAACTGGTGCGGCTGGCCACCACCGATCCGCTGACGGGGCTGTACAACCGCAGGCATTTCAACGCACTGGCCGAACAGATCATCCGCCGCATCCGCCCGCCCGACCACCTATCCATCCTGCTGATCGACGTGGACCACTACAAGAGCGTCAACGACACCTACGGGCACGCTATCGGTGACATGGTGCTGCGCGAACTGGCCGATCGGCTCGGGCAAAGCCTGCGCCCCACCGACGTCCTGGCGCGCTACGGCGGCGAGGAATTCATCATCCTGTTGCTGCGTTCCTCGCACCACGAAGCCGAGGAGGTGGCCAGGCGGCTGTGCCGCACAGTGGACGACCATGTCTTCCGCGGCGAGGACGGGCGGATCCACATCACCGTCAGCATTGGTGTAGCCAGCCTCGACCACGAAGGGCACAACCTCGACGACCTGATCCACCACGCTGACATCGCCCTCTACCAAGCCAAGGACGGCGGTCGCAACCAGTGGAAGATATGGGAGATGGTCAAACAATAAGAGCCAGAGGCAATCTCTGGCTCTTTCTTCTCGCTTTTCCCTTCTTACTTCTTTCCTGCGCTCACATACACAGACACCGCCTCGCGCATGAACTCCGCAAGCTGCGGGT
>CALLJA010000150.1 GCA_938008865.1 uncultured Anaerolineales bacterium | reverse complement strand
ATGGCTTCGCGCTGGTAGGGGATCAACTTGGGCCACAGGTCCAGGATCGTGATGCGCAAGCCGTTAATGGCGTGGAACAACACGAAAAAGAAAACAAAGATCTGGAAGACCCAATTCATGTAGATCTCATTGGCAAACTGACCGATCTCCCCCCCGAAAAATGAAGACAGGATGTGGATCGTGACGAATGTCGCCATCCCCAACCCGCCAATGCGGTGCAGCACGAACACCAGCATCGGCCCTCCGCCTTTGTACCGCAAGCCGGTACCCAGGCTCACGTTCCTCTTCAGGCCCATCGCGGCCTCCTTTGTGGATATGAGTTTGAGAGATTGTCAATTATCCCTTTGGCAGTTGTATGACAAAAGTGACAATACTCATGGAATATTCGTTTCAGATTTCCTTCAATAAAGACGGGATAGACCCTTATAATCCACAATCAACAAGAACGTGGCCTATTCTAACCGAATTGGTTGCCGGTTGCGAGGAATGCCCGCCAAATTCCCGCGCAAACCGCAAAAAACGGAGGTGTCATGTCTGGTTCTTTTAGCCGACGGGACTTCATCAAGGCCGCCACGGCGCTCATCGGGGGAGGGATCGGCGCCGCATTGGGTGTTCCCGCCATTGGGTATCTGATCGATCCCGCCCTGCGGGCCGGTGCCAAGGAAGGCTGGGTGCCGATCCTCAAACTGGAGGATGTCCCGGTTGGGAAACTCATCCCCTTCTCCTTCACCCGCGTCCAGGTCAATGGCTGGGAGCGCACATCCACCACCTTTGGCGGATACGTGCTGCGCAAGTCCGAGGCCCCCGACGACATGCTCATCCTGAACAGCCGCTGCACCCACTTGGGCTGCACCGTCAACTGGAAGGAAGACGCCCAGGCCTTCATCTGTCCCTGCCACGACGCCAAGTTTGGCAGGGAAGGCGAAGTGCTGGATGGCCCACCGCCACGGGCCCTGGACCGCTTCGAGGAATTTCGCGTCAGCGAAGACGGCATCATCGAACTCTTCTTCAAGGCAGGTTAGGATGTGGAAAAAAACCTACGACTGGCTTGAGGAGCGACTCGGCCTGAAGGCCCTGTACGAGAACCTGCTCGACCGCCCCGAACCCAGAGGTAACTGGTGGAACACCCTCGGTTCGGCCAGCTTGTTCCTGTTCGTTATTCAAGGATTGACGGGGATATTCCTGACCGTGTACTACACGCCCTCGCCCGACCACGCCTACGACTCAATTCAATACATCATGAACGGGGTCGCCTTCGGCTGGCTCATCCGCGGCATCCACCACTGGGGTGCATCGCTGATGGTCCTCGTGGTCTTCATCCACATGCTGCGCGTCTTCGCGACCGCCTCCTTCAAATATCCGCGCGAACTGACCTGGCTGATCGGCATCGGCCTGCTGCTGCTGACGCTCGGCATGGGCTTCACGGGCTACCTGCTGCCCTGGCACCAGATGGCTTATTGGGCCACCACGGTCGGCACACAGATCGCAGGGACGGTGCCCTTCCTGGGCGAGTTCATCCTCAAAGCCCTGCGCGGCGGGCCCGACCTGAGCGCCCTCACGCTCCAGCGCTTCTTCGCCGCCCACATCTGGATGCTGCCCGCCGCGCTGGCCGGCTTGATCGGCGTACATCTGTACCTCATCATCAAGCATGGCGAATCCCATTATCCCTCGCGGGACGAGTAGCCAAGCGGAGTCCCCATGAACGACGAAACCAAAAAACAGATCAACCAACGCTACGAACGCGAACTCCAGCGCGGCGAACGCTTCTGGCCCGACAGCATCTTCAAGGACGTGATCGTCTCGCTGGGTATCTTCATCGTGCTGGTGCTGCTGGCCACCTTCATCGGCGTGGAGAATTCTCCAAAAGCCGACCCGAGCGACACCGCCTACATCCCGCGCCCTGAATGGTATTTCCTGTTCCTGTTCAAATTCCTGGCCTTGTACGGCCAGATTCCGTTGTTGGGCAAGGTCGAGTGGCTGGCCACCGTGCTGGTCCCCGCCATCGGCATCGGCCTATTAACCCTGCTGCCCTTCATCGACAAATCTCCCTGGCGCCACTACACCCGCCGCATGTTGCCGCTGACCGTCATGGGCATCGTCGTCTTCGACATCGTCCTGCTGACGCTCGTGGCAGATATCCCCACCGTGACGGAAGACGGCTCCAAACTGCTGGGTTACCTGCAAACCGCCATGGGACTGGTCGTACCCGGCGCGGCCATGGCGGCCCTATTCTTCATGGCCTACAAACGGAATGAAAACCCCGTCGCCCCCATGCTCTGGACCTCGGGCCTGGCCGCCGTTTTCATGGTCGGGTTCGCCGCCCTGACCTTTTTCTTTGCTCCCCCCGCCGCCGAAGCGGAAGAAGCCGTCGCCAACACCCTGATCGAGCAGATCAGCGCGGGCCAGGACCTGTACTCGGTCCACTGCGTGGAATGCCACGGCGATGACGGCAAGGTGGAGAAGATCGAAGGCGTGGAGGGGCTGGAGGGCAAGGAGATCAGTCCCATCAACAGCCGCGACGTGCTTTACACCGTCAACGACGCTTCAATGGCCGAGATCATCAACTACGGCCGCCCCGATGCTGGCATGAATCCCTTTGGTAAGGCCTACAACCCCGAAGGGTTGACCAAAAGCGAGATCGACTACATCGTCATCTTCATGCGCTACAACTGGGACGATCGCTTCGAGAAGCCCGTCATGAAGCCGCTCTTCCCCGCGCTGGCCGATGGTGAAGTCCCCTCGTATGATGTACACATCGCACCCATCGTCAAACGCTACTGCATCTCCTGTCACCGCGCGGGCAAGGACAACAATAACTTCCTGATGACCAGCTATCAGGAGATCCTCACCACCGGCGACCAGGCGGACAAGAACCTGGTCAAAGGCGATATGAACTCCTACCTGCTGCAGGTCATCCAAGGACAGGCCATCCTGGACGAGAAGGGCGAGGAACTCATTGGCGTCATGCCGCCCAAGGGACACCTGCCCGCCAATGTCATCGATGCCTGGATCCGCTGGATCATGAACGGCATGCCGCA
>CALLJA010000149.1 GCA_938008865.1 uncultured Anaerolineales bacterium | reverse complement strand
GGTAAATAAAAACTCTCGCCCGAACACGGGGCGAGAGTTTGGACTCACGCGGTTCCACCCGATTTAAGCCCAGACCCTAAAGGTCTCTTGGGCTTATCTCTTAAGCCGATAACGAGGCCAGCCGTTTCCCATACTGTTCGCCCCGAGCAAGGTCGAAGGGCGGTTTCAGGGTCACGCTCGCGAGGGGTTTTCGGCGGGGCTTCTGGAAGCGGCTCTCAATCTGCGGCCACTTCTCCCTGTCAGAAACGGGACCAGCCTACTCGTCTCGGTCAACGCGGTCATTTTGTGTGGGCGGAATAGGGCTCGAACCTACGACCTCTGCTATGTCAAAGCAGTGCTCTAACCAACTGAGCTATCCGCCCGAAACGGACAGGCACACATTATAAACGAGACCCCGCGAATTTGGCAATGGCTTGGTATAATCCATTCGCCATGGCCCGACGTAAAGCGCCTGAAGATTTATCGGTGGAGGAACTACGCCGCCTGTTGGTGGAGAAACGCCGCGGTTCCCGCAAGGAGCGCCTCGAGCATTACCGCCGCACAGGCCGCGTGGCGGATGCGGCCCCCGAGGTGATTCCCTCCGTGGATACGCAGGATGCGGAATATGCTCTTGTCACACCGGTCGCGCCCCGTCGTCGTATCATGGACCGCATTCTGCTGGGTGTGGAAGTGCTGGCTGTAGTGGGCATCATTGGTGTGTTGATGAGCGGCTTCGGCCTGTTGCAGGACCTGAACCGCGAAGTGGCTGCCGCCCTCAACCCCGTGACGCCCACCCCCACGCCGCTGGTCATGGCGGTGATCCTGCCCTCGGGTCATACCCCGCCAGACGCGCAGGGCAACACGCGCCCAAACGAGGCCGAGATCCCGGAACACCTGCGCCCGATGGTGCAGTCACTGGAGAATATCCCCGCGCCGCCGGCCAGCGTTTCGCAGGCCATCCGCATCCAGATCCCCTCGTTGAAAGTGGATGCGCCCATTGTACAGGGCGACGGCTGGGAGCAGTTGAAGAAGGGCGTCGGCCAGCACATCGGCACGGCCGACCCAGGTGTGGACGGGAATGTCGTCCTTTCGGCGCACAACGACGTATACGGCGAGTTGTTCCGCTACCTTGACCGCCTGCAGCCCGGGGACCAGGTGATCTTGTACACGCAAGAGCGGCAGTACATCTATGTGGTGGACCGCACCGTCATTGTCAAGCCGACCCAGGTGGAGGTCATGGCTCCCACCGCCGATCCCACGGTCACGTTGATCTCGTGCTATCCGTATCTCGTGGATACGGAGCGCATCGTGGTCTTTGCAAAACTATTGAAATAGGAGTTTGAAATGGCAATCAAGCGAAGTGTTCGTCCGACGGCGAGCGGTGTGACCCGCACCGAGTTCAACCCCGATTACACCCAGGTCAAGCGTGACCTGACCCGTATCGGAATCTTGGCGGGGTCCTTCTTCGCCATCCTGATCGTGCTTTCGTTCTTCCTGAAGTAGACGGGGATCAGGGCGGCCGCGAGGCCGCTCTTCTCTTTCATGGAATCGATTTACGACCTGACTCTCACCACCCTCACCTACGGCGGCGAGGCAATGGGACGCCTGCCCGATAACCGCGCGGTCTTCGTGCCGTTCGGCTTGCCGGGTGAGCGCGTGCGCATCCGCCTGACCGACGAGAAGCGCGGGTTTGCACGCGGCGAGTTGGTCGAGGTATTGGAGCCGTCGCCCGAGCGGATTGCGCCACGCTGTGCGCACTTCGGCATATGCGGCGGATGTCATTATCAGCACCTGACGTACGAGGCGCAGCTCAAGGCCAAGGCCGAGATCCTGCGCGACCAGTTGACGCGTATCGGCAAGCTGGCGAATCCACCCGTGAATCCGACGGTGGAAGGTTCCAGCCCGTGGAATTATCGCAATCATGTGCAGTTCCATTTGACCGAGGATGGCAGGTTGGGATATGTCTCTGTGCGCGGCGTAGAGGTGATCTCCATCTCGGAATGTCACCTGCCCGAGGCGCGGATCAACGACTTGTGGCCGCAACTGGATTTCGAGCCTGAAACCGAGATCGAGCGCGTGTCCCTGCGCGACGGCGATGACCTGATGCTGGTATTGGAATCCGAGAGTCCCGCCGCGCCCGAGTTGGAATTGGAAGCAGGTATCTCGGTGGTGCATCTGTACGAGGATCACCCCGTGGTGATGGCGGGCGATGGGGCTCTGCGTATGCGCGTGTTGGACCGTGATTTTCAGGTCTCGGCGGCTTCGTTCTTCCAGGTCAACACGCTCGTGGCGGAGAAGATGGTGGGGCATGTGCTCTCGAAACTCCCCGCTGAGATGGATACCGTCCTCGACTTGTATTGCGGCGTGGGACTGTTCAGTGCCTTCCTCGCGCCGCGCTGCCAGCGCCTGATCGGAATCGAGTTATCCGCTTCGGCCTGCGAGGATTTTGCTGTCAACCTGGATGAGTTCGAGGGGGTGGAGTTGTACGAAGGCCTGGCCGAGGACGTGATTCCGCATCTCGAAGCGGCCCCGACCCTGGTCCTGGTCGACCCGCCGCGGGCGGGGCTAGAGCGCGCGGTGCTGGATTCCATCCTCAGGCTGAATCCGCCCACGATCCTGTACGTCTCCTGTGACCCCTCCACGCTGGCGCGCGATGCCGCGCGGCTCATAGCAGGCGGTTATCGCCTGGTTGAGGTTACGCCTTTCGACATGTTCCCCCAAACCTATCACATCGAGAGTATCAGTCTGTTTCAGAAGTCGGCATAGACATCGCCACGCGGAAGCCGAAGTCGAACCAGTAGAACGGCTTGAGGCGGAAGCGGGACGCGCAGCGCGCCTCGTTGTTGCCAAGAATGAAGGACCCGCCGCGCAGCACGCGGTACTCGCCCACCTCGGGCCCGCGCGGGTCATGAGTCACCATGCCGATGCGGCTTTCATATTCGGTTTCGTTGAACCAATCGGCGCACCATTCCCAAATATTTCCAGACATGTCGGCGCAGCCATAGGGACTATCGCCGCGCGGCGAATACTGTCCCACGGGCGTGGTATCGCCGATCTTGCCTTCGGTAGTGTTGCAACGATTGCGGTCGAATTTGTTACCCCACGGGTAGGCGCGCCCGTTGGTGCCGCGCGCAGCCTTCTCCCACTCGGCCTCGGTGGGCAGGCGGTATTCTTTGCCGGTCTTTTCGCTCAACCACTTGCAGTACTCCATGCTCGATTCCCACGAGACATTGACCACGGGATGATCGCCCTTGTCTTCGGGGTAGCGGAACTCATCCCAGCCGGCTGGCGGCTGGAAGCCGGTCTCCATGATGAAGGCCTGATACTCGCGGTTGGTGACCGGATATTTGCCAATGTGGTAGTTGGATAATTGCACCAGGTGTTGGGGAAACTCGCGTTTGAGGCGCTCGGGCTCCGCGCCCGTCTCAACCATCTGGCTGATCTGTTCCTCGCTCGATCCCATGATGAAGGTGCCGCCCGGGATGTGGACCATCTGCGGCTCGAAAAACATGCGCGGCAGGTTTTGACCGGCAGGTACGACAGTCTCGGTCCGCCGCGTGAGGGTAAAGTACAGGCGGATGTCGTTGGGGCGCAGGTCGCTGAAGTTGACCTCGGCCATGTTGGGTTGGTGCAGGGTCAGGATGCGGCGTACCGCGTCGCGGCTGGTGAATTCGGCCAGGGCGGGCGGCAGGTGGTCGCGTTCCCTGCCCGCCAGCGCCAGACGCGACTCGGGTTTGAGAAACTCGCTCATGTAATATTCTTCCAACTCGCGCAGGTAACGCGGCATCTCGCGCAGCAATTCATACAACTCGGGGTACACGGCCTGAATGGCCACCAGTTTTGCCAGCCGCACGGGCTTGATGGCGTTCTGTAATTTGCCCGAGCGCTGCTGGGCCAGACTCCACAAGAGCAGGAACATGTTGACGGTGCGCTTGACCTGGCGAGGGTTATCGCTCAGACCCTCGGCGAAAACCTCGGGGCAGGCCGGGTGCGGCCACTCGGCTACCAACGAGCGCACGTAGGTGCTCATCACGGCCTTGTCGATGGGCGGGATGCGGAACGGCAGTTGGACAATCTTCTCAAGGTAGCGCTCGCCGTTCGTCATGGCCCCATTCCCGTCCTGGACCTCGGGCCTGAATCCGTTTTCCTGGCGGCGATACTTCAACTCGATGCCGCGCGTGATGACGCCCTGATCCATGCCCAGCACGAAGACGCAGCCGGTCGTGTCGAGGAACAACTTGATGGCCTCCAGCACTTCGAGCGCCTTGTCGGGCAGGCAGCGGTCCAGGTCATCAATGAAGACCACCAGGCGCAGGTTCTTCTTCACCAGGTATTCCTCGGCTAATTCCGAGAAGTAACGCTGGAACTGTTCGAAGAAGCGGATCTGGTCGATGTGGATCCTGGCGCTCTCTCGGTGGATGGCGGTGAATAGGCTGGACAGGGCCTGGTCGGCCTTTTCCTTGTTGCGCAATTCTTTCAAGAGGTCGCTGACCACCGTCCCGCCTGGCAGAAAGGCCAGCCCGATCTGCACGGCCCCGGCCGCCACACCGTGGCCGAGTTTGCCCCAGTCGATGGTCAGGCCGCCGAGTTTCTCGCGGTCTACGGGTTTGTATAGGGCAGCTTCCAGGTCGTTGAGGCGTTCGATGTCCTGCGGCTTGTTCTCGGGGATGGCTTGCTTGAGCGCGGTCAGCACGTGCAGTAACAGAACGCGCCAGAGCGTATCCTCCTTGTCGTACATCCAGGCGTTGAACCAGGTGGCGCGGAAGGATTTGGGCAGGCCCTTCTCGATCATGCGCATCAGCGAGGTCTTGCCCGAGCCCCAGGTTCCGAAGATGCCCAACGTCAGCGGGGTGCTGGTGTTGGGCGAAGTGATGACCTCCACCAGCGTATTGACGTACGGCGCGAAATCCAGACTGTCCTTTTCGGTGGGCAGGTCTGACAAAATGTAGGCTTTTGCGTCCATGCGTGTACTGCGAATCCTTAAAAAGAAGTGCCCCGCCGCTATGATAGCGTGACGGGGCGCTTTTGGGTAGACGGGAACTTTAACGGACGGGTCAGTTCTCGGAGATGACGATGATGCGGTCCTCTGCGGCGAATGTGACCATGCCCGATTTTTTCGGGTTGGTATGGACGCCGTAGGCTTTGTCTGCGTTGCCCGATTCGTGCAACAGGCGGTAGCCGATGGCCGTCTCACCGCGGCGACGGGCCGCCTCAACCACGGTAGCAAAGCTGACGGGCTGTCCCGCCGCAACATAGTCGCCGACCGGCTTGAGGTAGATCTCGGAGCCTTCGGGGTCGAAGATGTCGGTGAAGACGGCAAACAGGTCGCGGTTCTCGGAGAGCTGGGTGGTCATCAAACTGACCAAGTGATCGCTGACGATGAAGTCGTCCACCTTGGCGGCTTCGGCCAGTTCGCGGTTGCGCAGGTCGAGCATTTCGCTGACGATGGAGAAGGGCGTTTCGTCCTTCTCGGCGATGTCACGCAGGTGCAACAAGGTGACCAGGGTCTTGGCATCGGCCTCCTGCGGTTCAAGGTGCGAGTACGCCAGCACGATGACGTGGTCGAAATCGGGCGCGCCGAGTTCATTGAGCAGGGCGCGGTCGGTGGTGTCACCTTCCGTGATGACGACCTGCTGGTTCTTGAGTTCGCCCGCCTGCTGGCGGATCTGCTTGTCGAGGTTGAACAGGTCGGTGACCACCGTCACCTGTGAGCCGGTCGGGACGTAGTTGTCCAGTTCGCGCACGATGGTGGCGCCCGAGCGGTTCCAGCCGAGGATCAGACATTTTTCGGGGGCGGCTGCGCGCGGGGCGCGGTCGGTGCGGAACGCGTCTGCCTGAATGTCGAATTTGAGGCCGGGCGAGAGGCTGAGTTTGTCGTCATCCTCGGCCAGGGCAAAGACCTGGTCGCCCCGCTCGATGACGGTATCCATCGGCGGGTTCAGCAGGATGGCTCCATCCTGTTTGCGCAGGCCCATGACGGTCGCGTCTTCGCTGGCCAGCAGCGCGTCGCCGTAGGTGCGGCCTGCCAGGCTGCCCGCGTCGGCGAAGTAAATTTCATCGCCGCCGAAGTTCATCAACTCGGTGTAGACCACCGAAAGGCCGGAGAGGCGCGAGGTCTGGGCTACCACGCGGGCAATCAGGTCGGTGGTGAGGATCGGCAGGACGTGGTCACGCGCGCCCAGCATCCGCACTACATCCATGTTCTTCGGGTCGCGGATCTGCGTGACGATCAGATACGGTTCCTCGCGGCGATTGGGATTGTTGGTGAGCGCCAGCACCGATTTGATCACGTGCGTGTCGGGGTCCGCGCCTTCGGGCAGGACGATGATCGAACGCGCTGCGTGCGGGCTGACGATCTCCAGGTCGGTCAGGTCGATGGGGCTGCCCGAGCGGCAGATGATGCGCGTGTTCTTCGTCTCGGGGATGCGTTCCTTGATCTCGTCCTCCATCTCGACCTTGTCCTGGTCAGCCAGTATGACGATGACCGCGCCCCGCGTGCGGTTCTCGTTGGCCTGGATCAACTCGGAGATGATGGTGAAGATCTGCGGCGACCAGCCCAGGATGACGGTATGTTCGCTTTCAAGTACCAGTGAGCGGCCCTTGCGCAGTTCATCGAGTTTGTCTTCGAGGCCGTTGCTCAGCACGCCGATCAGCGTGCTGACGATGAAAATGCCGCCGACGGTGACGAGCAGCATTACCAGGCGGAAGCCCCAGCCCGCATCGCCGCCCATCGTGCCGGCGTCGAGGGTGCGCATCAGGCTGAGCCAGGCCGCTTCGAGGAAGCCGGGAGCGTCTCCGCCCTCGGGGGCCAGTAGGTGCCCGCCGATGGTGATGATAAGCGCCGCCACGCTGATGATGACCAGCGTGAGGATGGCCAGCCCGCCGATCAGGGCGGAGGTGCCGCGCGACATGAAGTTATCGAAAAAGTACTGCCAGCGTTGGCGAAGGGTGGGAGTGGGGGTGGGCATGCGTTCTCCAGGAAAAGAATTTGTCGCATTATAGGACGGTTCCGCCTGCCTGCCAACGAGCAGAATCATCCCCCATCGGTCTTTAATCGTTTTGTAATATTGCACGGGGTAACAACTGTCCCATTGGGTAAGTCCAGACCGTGAAGCATTTGTTATAATTGACGAGGAGTTTTATCATGTTCTCTTTTGAAGGCCCCGACCGCCGCAAAGAAGAAGACCGCATCCGCGGCGAGGGACGCCTGCCCCCGGGCCAGGCGCTGACCTTGAAGTTCCCCGTGCTGCATTACGGCCCCGTGCCTTCCTTCAACCCCTCTGGGTGGGATTTCCGCGCCTGGGGCGAAGTGGAGGAGGAAAAGTCCTGGACCTGGGACGAGTTCAACCGCCTGCCGCGCAGCGCGATCAAGATGGATATCCACTGCGTCACGCGCTGGAGCAAGGCCGACACGGTCTGGGAGGGCGTCTCGGTCAAAACGCTGGTGGATAACGGTCTGTTGCGCATCAAGCCGTCTGCCACGCACGTCATGCAGCATGCCGAGTACGGGTTTACCGTCAACCTGCCGCTGAACGTGGTATTGCAGGATAACTTTCTGCTGGCCACCCACCTGAACGGCGAACCGATCACGCCCGACCACGGCTACCCCCTGCGCGGCGTGGTGGGATTCATTCCCGGCCGCGAAGACCTGGAGACCCCCTATTTTTGGAAGGGCGCCAAGTGGCTGCGCTCGCTCGAATTCATGGCGCGCGACCGCCGCGGATTTTGGGAACAGGCGGGCTATCACAACCGCGCCGACGTCTGGCGCGAAGAACGCTTCGGTTAAACGAAAAACGGCGGCCCATCTGGACCGCCGTTTTGATTCCGTTATGGACGCTTGTCCAGTTTCAGGGTGATATCCAACTGCTCATCGCCGCGCAGGACGGTCAGCACGACCGAGTCACCAGGCGACTTGTTGCTGATGAGGTATGCCAGCAATTCGTTGAAACTGCGGATGGAGCGCCCGTCGATGGCGATAATCAGGTCGCCGCCGGCTTTCAAGCCGAGGATGCCGGTCTCGCGGTCCCCGGCGCGGATGCCGGCCTGGTCGGCGGGTCCACCCGCGGCCACGCTGGTGACGTACGCGCCGGTGAACGACTTCAAGCCCAGTTCCTCGATCACGGTCAGGCTCAGGTCATCCATCGAGGAGATGCCGAGATAGGGATAGTCGTACCTGCCTTCGGCGATCAGCACCGGCACAACGCGCTTGACCACGTTGACCGAGACCGCAAAGCCGATGCCCGAGTTGATCGGCTCCCCGGTGCTGGTATAGTTGGTGGTGCGGATGGCGCGGTTGACCGCGATCACCTCGCCGTCGATGTTGAAGAGCGGACCGCCCGAATTGCCCGGGTTGATGGCCGCATCGGTCTGGATGATGTCGCCGGCGGTGAAGAGACTTCCGCCCGGGGCGGTGTGCTCCGAGTCGAGCGTGCGGCCGAGGGCCGAGACGATGCCGATGGTCATTGAGCCGTTCAGGCCGAAGGGATTGCCGATGGCTACCACGGTCTGCCCGACGCGCAGGGCGCCCGAATCTCCCATTTTGACGGGGTGCAGTTCCCCGGCGGGCGCATCCACTTTGATGACGGCCAGGTCCGAGTCGAGGTCAGTGCCGATCACGCTGCCGTAGGTCTTATACCCGGAGATGAAGTCCACTTCCACTTTTTGGGCGCCGTCCACCACGTGATAGTTGGTGATGACGTGGCCCTGGGTGTCGTACACGAAGCCCGAGCCCAGGCTGCCGCCACTCTCCGAAGTGACCTGGATCGAGACCACGCTTGGGCTGACCTGGTCGTACAGCGCCGTGAGAGTGTCCTGGCGCGCGGCGGGGTTGAGCGAATCGCCTGAGACGGGCAGGGCCTGTGAAGACGGGGCCAGGCTGTCTACGGGGGGAGTGGGCTGGAAGGCCGGGGTCAGGCCCACGCTCTGGCATGCAAGGGCGGTCAATACCAGTATGGCTAAAACGATCGCAAAGCGGGTGTTCTTCATGGGACTCCTAACATCAAAACTTAATTCTGGCGGCCTCTTCGATCAATTCTCTCTGTTTGGGCGACAGGTATTTGGGGATTTGCACTTTAAGACGCACGTACAGGTCGCCTTTTACATGAGAGTTTTTTAATTGAGGCATGCCGCGCCCGGCCAGGCGGAAGACCTGCTCGGGCTGGGTGCCCGGCGGGATGGTCAGCTTGACCTTGCCGGTCATTGTCTCGACCTCGGCCTCGCCGCCCAGGATGGCGGTGAACACGTCTACGCTGGCGGTGGTGCGCAGGTCGTTCCCGTCGCGCTCGAAACGTTCATCCTCCTCGATCTCGACGATCAGGTACACATCCGTGCCCTGTGGACCCGCGCCTGCCACCCGCACCCTGGAGCCCTCCTTCACCCCGGCCGGGATGCGCACCTGCACCTTGCGCGACTCGCTGGTCAACTGGCGGGTGGTGCCCTCGTAGGCTTCCTTGAGCGTGATGCGCAGCGGCTGCTGGTTTGCCATCGGCGTGCGCGCCGCCTGGGCGGTGCCCATGCCGCCGAAGATGCTGCGGAAGAAATCGGAGAAAGTGCCGCCTTCGCCGCCGAATAGGTCGTTCAGGTCGCCCATGTCCACGCGCGTGCCGCCGCTTGAGGTCCACTGCCCCCAGTTGAAATCGGTGGGCGAACCGCCGCGCTGCCGCCAGTTGGAATAGTCACTGCCGAGTTGGTCGTAGCGGGCGCGCTTCTGCTCGTCGCTCAGCACCTGGTAGGCCTCGTTGATCTCCTTGAAGCGCTCCTCGGCCTGCTTGTCGCCGGCGTTGCGGTCGGGGTGATATTGCATGGCGAGCTTGCGATACGCCTTGCGGATATCGTCCGCGCTGGCATTGCGCGCCACCCCAAGCACTTTATAATAGTCCTTGTATTCCATAATGTATCATTATTAGCACCACGGCAATGCAGCGTCAAGCGCCCGAAAGTCTGTCTAATGCAACTCTAACCTGCCTATAAAGGATGAAAATGAAGTCGATCTGTGTTTTTTGCGGTTCTGCCGATGCGGTCCATGCGGATTACCTGGAAGGCGCCCGCCAAATGGGCGTGGCCCTGGCGAAGCGTGGACTCCGTTTGATTTTCGGCGGCGGCAAGACGGGACTGATGGGGGCCGTGGCCGACGGCGCACTCTCGGCTGGGGGCGAGGTGATCGGCGTCATCATCCCCAGCATGAACACGCCCGCCCTGGCGCACATGGGCCTGACCCGCATGGACGTCCCGCCCGACATGCACGCCCGCAAGGCGCGCATGCACGAACTGGCCGACGGTTACATCGCCCTGCCCGGCGGCTTCGGCACCTTCGACGAACTGTTCGAGACCGTCACCTGGGCGCAGACCGGCGCGCACGAGAAGGCAGTTGGTCTGCTCAACACCCGCAATTATTACGCTCCGCTGTTGGCCGCCATAGACCATGCGGTGGCGGAAGGATTCATCTTCTCTGAACATCGTAACGCCCTGTGCTGTGACACCGATCCCGCCATGCTGCTGGATGCGATGGAAGCCTACGTCCATCCGCACGATGCCGTCAAACGCTGGATGCGCGAGGACTGATGCCCAAGACGCGGCTGGACCTCTTGCTCGTCGAGCGCGGACTGGCGGAATCGCGCGCCAAAGCCCAGGCCCTGATCATGGCCGGGCAGGTGCGCGTGGACGGACAGGTGGCGCTCAAACCCGCCACGGGGGTGGACTCCTCGGTGGCGCTGACGGTGGATTC
>CALLJA010000148.1 GCA_938008865.1 uncultured Anaerolineales bacterium | reverse complement strand
TGACGCGTTCGTTCTGGCGGATGTGGACGGCGCCGCGGATCAACTGGACGCTGGTCTGCACCAGCGCCTGGACGGGAACCTTGGCGATGACATCGGTGTAGATCTTGCCTTTTTCGTCGTATTCGAACTTCATGGAATCTCCTATCCAGAACGCAAGTGACGGGCGGTCTCGGCCAGTTGACGGGCGCAATCCCGCAAGATGACCGAGGCCGTGTCGTTGGGAAATTTAACAGAGAAAGGGACGTGCTGGTTATTGGCCATCGCAAAATGGGCGCCCAGGTGCGGGATGGCCGTCTTGAACTCGATGCCCAATTGCTGCTCGACATCGGGCTTGGAGAGTCCCTCCAGGCCGATGGCGCGGTTGAGGATGGGATAGAGCGCCACATCGGGCACGCTCTTGGAACGCAGGTAATCGAGCACGATGCGGGCCAATGCGACAGCGCTCGAATCTGTGCCGACCACCAGCGCAACCTGGTCGGCCTGCTGCACCACCTGCAAACTGAAGCGGGCCAGCGAACGGCCCAGGTCCACCAGCACGATGTCGTAGGCCTGGCGCAGGGCGAGGACGATATCCTGGATACGTGTGACCTGCAGGCGGCTGGCGCTCTCGGGGTCGGGCGAACCGGCCAGCAGGTGGAAATGCCAGTCGGTCATCAGGGTCAGGTGTTCGCGGAAGAACAAGGCGGCACTGTCAGCGGGGTCAAGGTCCGCCACGGTGACAAGATTCTGTTCCCCCTCGTAGTGGACGATCGGCGCGATGGAGCCAATGGGCAGCACCAGGTCGAGCACGGCCACGCGCGCCTCGGGCTGCTCCAGGGCCATGTGCATGGCCAGGTTAGCGCATAACGAAGAGACGCCCATGCCGCCCTTGGCGCCCAGGAAGGCGATCAGCAGCCCGCCCTGCCGTCGGACCGGGCCGCCGCCGCCCAGCAGGCGGTCGACGGCTTCGAGCAGGACCGGCACGGCGTCGCCAGATTTGACGACAAATTCGTTGAAGCCAGCGTCCTTGCAGGCCTTTCGGCGCTGGGCGCTGCGGTCTGAACTGAGGGCCACCAGGGGCGTGTGGACGGTGCGTGCATCCTGGCGCAGTTTGGCGGCCAGGTCCTCCCCCTTCAGGTCGGAGGTGTTCGGCTCGATCAAGATCAGGTCCGGGCGGTCGCGCCAAGCGGCAATCAGGCCTTCTTTCCCGGAACCAGCTTGGATGACGGCATATTGCTGCTTTTCGAGCGTGCGGGTGATGAAGTTGCGGCTGGCAACATCTGCATCCACGACGAGAATGGTTTTCCCAGCCACATCCGCCTCCCGCATTACGACTCGATGGGCGGCATCAGGTATCCCAACCCCGAGCGCGTGACGATGTGCTTGGGGTTGTGCGCGTCGTCTTCCAGTTTCTGGCGCAGGCGCGCGATGCTCACCCACAGGATCTCTTTATCCGATTTGTATTCGGGCCCCCAGACGCTGCTCAACAGGTCTTCGGATGTGAGGATGTTGCCGACGTTGTGCGTAAATTGCAACAGCACGCGGTACTCGGTGGCCGAAAGCGAGACGGGGGTCTCGCCCGACCAGACCTCGGCGCGCGCAAAGTCAATCTTGAGACTGCCGTGGATGAAGAAACGCTCCTGGCCCGGCTCGACCAGGATCTGCGTGCGGCGCAGCACGGCGCGCACGCGCGCCAGCAACTCGGTGGCCGAGAACGGCTTGACCATGTAATCGTCCGCGCCGAGGTCGAGGCCACGCACACGGTCCTGCTCCTCGCCTTTGGCAGTCAGGATGATGATCGGCACATTGGAGAACTCGCGCAGGCGCTGGCAGGTGGAGAACCCATCCAGGCGCGGCATCATCACATCGAGCAGGACCAGGTCGATCGGCTGGTTGGAGAATACCTCCAGCGCCTGAAGCCCGTCCTGGGCCGTGACGACTTCATAGCCCTCGGTGCGCAGGTTGGCTTCGAGGAGCCGCAGGTAACGGGGTTCGTCATCCGCGATCAAAATGCGTTTGGACATCAGACTGCTCCTTGCAACGGGTTTCTGACCAGGGGATCGGACGGCAATTCGATGATGAAGGTGGTACCCTCATCCAGGACCGACTCTGCCCAAATCTTACCATGATGCGCCAAAATAATCTGCTTGCAAATGTAAAGTCCCAGACCCGTGCCGGTCACAGATCGTTCACCGGGCACGCGGTAGAAGCGTTCGAAGATAAACGGGACAAAATCATCCGGGATGCCCGGGCCGTAGTCGCGGAAGGTCACCCGCAGGCGGTCGTTGCTCTGGCCGATGGTGACATCCAGCGGCGAACCGGGCGCGTATTTGACGGCGTTGCTGAACAGGTTCTCAAACACCTGCGAAAGGCGCACGCCGTCGCCGTGGATGGTAGAGATGCCATCCACGGCAATGTTAACAACCAGTTGGGGGTGGTGCGTGGTGACGCGCACGGTCACGTCGCGGATGAGCGCATCCAGGCGCAGGGGTTGGAATTTGAATTGCAGGGTCTTGCTTTGCAGGCGGGCCGACTCGAGCATGTTCTCGATCAAACCCGTCAGGCGGTCGGCCTCTTCGTCGATGATGGTCAGGAATTCCTGCTGGGTGGCGAGGTCCCAGTTGGCGTCCTCGCGCAGCAGGCTGGTGCTGTAACCTTTGATGAAGCCGAGCGGGGTGCGCAGTTCGTGCGAAATGGTGGATACGAAATCGTCCTGCAAGCGCATCTGGCGCTGGACCGAATCGAGTTCGGCGCGGGCCTCCTGCAGGGCCTTGCGCTCCAGCAGCGACGAGGTCCACGAGGCAATCAGCGAGGCCAGTGTAATCTGTTCCTCCTGGAAGGACGGTCCGCCGAAGCGCACGAAGACCAGCGCGCCCTCCAGACGCGTGCCCATGTACAGCGGCACACCCAACACGTGCGCCTGCAACAGGCGGTCGCTGCCGGGCAGGGCGTCGCCCGGCTCCTTCAGCAACGGCCCGCCACGCAGCAACACCTCGCCGGCAATGCTCCCGCCCCAGGTAGCGTCGGCCTCGGCGTTCTTGCCGCGCCCCACCGCGCGCGCGTACACCACGTCCAGGCTGCGGGAAGGGCGATCCTGCACATAAGCAGACACGTTATCGAACACGAACTGGCCGCGCAGATTACCAAGCAGGGAATCGAGGGCCACCTTCCAATCAGGCTCAGTCTCCACGGCGTGGAAAATGCGATTGAGGGCTTGCAGGGTGGCGACATCCATGAGGCGACCTGCCGTCATTTCTGTTCAGTCACAACTAGCAGCGGGAACTTGAAGGTGGTGCCGCGCCCCTCCACCGATTGCACGTCCAACAGCGAACCGTGAGATTCGATGATCTGCCGTACCAGCGAAAGTCCCAGCCCCGTGCCGCCGTACTGGCGCGTGGACGAACCGTCCAACTGGTGGAACGGCTCGAAGATCTCCTGCTGGCGGCTGAAGGGAATGCCGATGCCCGTGTCGGTAACGGACACCATCACGAGATTGGCCGTCTCCAGTTTGACGCTGGCCACCACCCGTCCACCCGACGGCGTAAACTTGATGCCGTTATCGAGCAGTTGGTTCAAGGCCCAGACAAGTTTCTGCGGGTCGGCCTGTACCAGCGGCAGGTCGTCGTCCACCACCGCGTAGACGGTGACGTTGCGATTCTCGCCCTTCTGGGCCGCGCTCTTGACCGCCAGGTTGACCAGGCGGGCGATATCGACCGCCTCCTGCTTGAGACTGAGTTCGCCGCGCGAGGCCAGCGAGAACATGATCAGGTCTTCGATCATGGTCTCCAGCCGCGCCGAGGCGCGCTGCGAAACCTGCAAGGCGTGTTTCTGCTCGGACGTGATCGGCCCGAGCGACTCGGTCACCATCAACTCAATGTAGCCGATGATGTGGGTCAGCGGCGTGCGCAGTTCGTGCGAGACATTGGAGACGAAGTTGGCCTTCATCTGGCTGAGTTCGGAAAGCCGTTCGAGAGCGGCCTGTAATTCGGCGGTGCGCTCCTGCACGCGGCGTTCCAGGTTGCGGTTGGCCGATTGCAGCGCCGAGCGCAGTTGGATGATCTGTTCAGTGACGGCGGCATCCAACTGGTTACGCTCGATCAGATTCAAGTCAAGCAGGGCCTGGCCGAGCAGGCAGGCCTTGCCCAGCACCAGTTGCTCCTGCTGGTAGGCCAGCGCCTTTTGCAGGTCTTCAGCGCTGATCTGGCCGCTGTGTACCAGGTAATCTCCCATGCGCGGCACAAGCATTTCGGGTGTAAGCTGAATTTGATTGACGGTCATGACACCTCCGATTGCCAGACCCATTCCCCGCCGACCATGGTCGCGCTGGGCTGCATCGCCAGCAGTTCATCGGGCGGGCAGGTGAACGGGTCCTGTTCCAGGACGATCAGGTCGGCCAGGAAACCTGGCGCAAGCATACCGAGGCGGTGCTCTGCGTTGGCGGCATAGGCGGCGCCGCGCGTGTAGGCGGCAAGGGCCTCGGGCAGGGTCAATTTTTGTTCAGGGTACCACCCCTCGGGCGCGGGCGCACCATCGGGACGGCGACGTGTAACAGCAGCGTGCAGCCCCCAAAACGGGTTGGGCGACTCGACCGGCGCATCCGAGCCGAAGGCCAGGCGCGCGCCATGTTCGAGTTGCGTGCGCCAGGCATAGGCCAGGGCAGAGCGCTCTCCCCAGTAGCGGTCGGCGATGAGCAGGTCGGAGGTGGCGTGGATCGGCTGCATCGAAGCCACCACGTTCAACTGCGCCAGGCGCGGCGCGTCGTCGGGGTGCAGCACCTGGACGTGCTCGATACGATGACGCAGGGCGGGCAGCCCGCGTTCGCGCTCGTAGGCGCGCAACTGCTCGAAGGCGTCCAGCACCTCGTGGTTGGCGCGGTCGCCAATGGCATGGACGGTCATGCCCAAGCCCACATCCGCTGCCTGGCGGCAATGTTCGAAGAGTTGTTCGGCGTCCATATTCAGAATACCGCGATTCTCGGGCTCGTTCAAGTACGGCTGGAACATGGCTGCCGTGCGCGGGCCCAGCGCGCCGTCCATGAAGGCCTTGACCGCGCCGATCCATAACATATCGCTGCCGAAGCCGGTCCGCAGGCCGAGGGCATTGGCGTGAGGGAGTTCGTCCACGGGCAGGTTTTTGTTGACGCGCAGTTTGAGTCGGCCCTGAGCGTCGAGGGCTTGCAAAGCCATGAAACTGTCGCGGCGGTCGAAGTCATGGACACCCGTCAGGCCCATGCGCCAGAGCACGGCCTGGGCCTGCTCGATGGCCGACGCCAACGCCTCGGTGGACGGCGCGGGCAAGCGGCGTTCCACCAGTCCCATGGCGCTTTCGAGCAGGATGCCGGTCGGGCGGCCTGACTCGTCGCGTTGGATCTTTCCGTCCTTGGGATCAGGGGTGCTGGCGGTAATGCCCGCCAGCTTGAGCGCGGCGCTGTTGGCCCAGGCCGCATGCAGCGACTTGGCCGTCAGGTAGACGGGATGGTTCGGAGTGACTGCATCCAGGTCGGAAGCAGAGGGGAAGCCATCCATCCTCGACCTCACCCCTGCCCCCTCTCCTGACAGGAGAGGGGAAAGATGCCACGGATTTTGATTCCAGCCGTGGCCCAGCACCCAGTCAGCGGGGCGGGTTGCGGCGGCGCGTTCCAACACACGCTGAAGACATTCCTCCAGCGTGTCGGTCTCGCAATCGATCTTTTGCAATCCAAGGGAATAGTATTGAAGATGCAGGTGCGCGTCGGTCAGGCCCGGCAGGACGATGGCCCCGCGCAGGTCGGCCTGCTCCAGCCTGCCCCCCGCCAGCCCGAGCAGGTCCTCTTTTTCACCCAGCGCCAGGATGCGGCCGCGGTCGATCAGCACCGCAGACGCGGCGGGGTGCGCGGGGTCGAGCGTGAGCACACGGGCATTGAAGAGGAGTTTCATGTCAGAGCAATTTTCCCAACAGCGCGTCCAGTTCTTCATCGGAATAATAATGGATGGTGACCGTGCCGCCGCTCTTACCGTGCCGCAGAGCGACCTTGGTCCCAAGGCTGGCGCGCAGGCGCTGCTCGATGTCGGTCACGTCCGGACTGGGGCCTGTCTTCTTCTTCGACGAGGGTTTGGCGCCCCCGAGTTTCTTCACCAATCCTTCGGTCTGGCGGACGCTCAATTCAAACTTGAGGACCGTCTGCAAAGCGGACTCCTGCGCGCGCGCGGAGGACAATCCCAACAGGGCGCGGGCGTGACCCTCGGTGATCTTACCGTCCACCAGGGCCTGCTTCACGGCGGGAGCCACACCCAGCAGGCGCAGGGTGTTGGTGACGGCCACGCGGCTCTTGCCCACGCGGCGCGCCACCGCCTCGTGCGAAAGGTTGAAGTCCTCAGTCAGTTGGCGGTAGGCTTCCGCTTCTTCGAGCGCGTTCAGGTCGGCGCGCTGGATGTTCTCGATCAGCGCCAGTTCGAGCAGTTCCTGTTTGGTGGCCTGGCGCAGGATGGCAGGCACGGTCTTCAGCCCCGCCAGTTTGGAGGCCTGCAAGCGCCGTTCACCGGCGATCAACTGATAGCCGCCGTCCACCGACATGACCACCAGCGGCTGGAGCACGCCGTGCTCGCGGATCGAGTCGGCCAGTTCCGACAGGTCGGTTTCGTTGAAGTGGATGCGAGGCTGGTGCGGGTTGGGCTGGATCTGCTCGACGGGGATTTGCATCACGCCGCCTGCCGAGGCGATGGGGGTATCGCCCGTAGGGATCAGGGCATCAAGTCCTTTGCCGAGACCGGTATGTTTTGGCATGGGTTCTCCTTAGTCTGCGGCGGGAAAGATCGCGCCGTCGCCCTTGAGCAATTCGGCGGCCAGCGCATCGTAGGCCTGCGCGCCCGCCGAGCTGGGCGCATAGGCCGAAATGGGCAACCCGTACGAGGGCGCTTCGGCCAGGCGGATGCTGCGCGGGATGATGCTCTTGAAGACCTGGCTGGGGAAGTGCTGGTTGACCTCCTTGACCACGTCGGTGGACAGGTTGGCGCGCGGGTCAAACATGGTCAACACCACGCCGCGCACGCGCAACTCGGGGAAGAGCGCCGCGCGCACACGCTGGATGGTCTGCGTCAACTGGCCGAGGCCTTCAAGAGCCAGGTACTCGCACTGAACCGGGATGATGACGCCGTCGCGCGCAGCCGCCAGCCCGTTGACCGTCAGCAGGCCGAGTGAGGGCGGGCAATCGATCAGGATGTAGTCGTAGCGGCCGTCGAGGGTTTCGAGGGCGCGCCTCAGGCGCATCTCGCGCGCCAGTTCGTCCACCAGTTCCACCTCCGCGCCCGCCAGCGAGGGCGAAGACGGCAGGATGGTCATCTTCAAACGTTCGTTCTTCAAGAGGCTGGCGGCGGGAATGGTCAGGTTGAGCAGGGCCTCGTAGGTGCCGCCCTGCACCACGTGCTTATCCACACCCAGGCAGGAGGTGGCGTTGGCCTGCGGGTCGAGGTCCACAATCAGCACGCGCTGACCGTGGTGTGCCAGGTACGAACCGAGGTTGACGGTGGTCGTGGTCTTGCCCACGCCACCTTTCTGGTTCACGAGAGAATAAATACGGGTCAAGATAAAACCTCCATCAAACAAGCCTGGATCTCTTTTTCGGTCGGGATGCCCGCCAGGCCCGGGCGGGTGACGGAATACGCCGCAAACTGGGTGGCAAAGCGGGCTGCCTCCCACGGGTCGCGAGTGGTGTACATGCGGGCAAAGAAGGCAGCAGCGTAGATGTCGCCCGCGCCCACGGAATCCACTTCCTCGACCTGCGGCGCGCGGAAGCGGCGGCGGTCTCCGTGCCAGTACAGCACCGAACCTGCCGCGCCCTCGGTGACCGCCAGCACGCGCACATGGTGCGCAAAGGACTCGATCTGTTCCTCGTCGCCGCCCACGTCCTCGCGGCTGATGACCATCGCTCCGACATGCGGCAGGACCTGCGCAGCCGCATCCCACGCGCACGGGTGAACGTGTCCCTGCTCGTCCCAGGCGCGCAGCCAGCCTTGCGGGGTCAGCCCGGTCAGCGAGGCCGTGGACTGCGCGGCTACCTCGGCGGGGATCTCCTGGGCCAGCGGCGCAAGGTGCAAGATTGGGGCCGAACGCCAGGCGGCGGGCACATGCTCATAACCCAGCGGCGCAGCGCGGCGATGCAGGACCTGCCTGCGGCCTGCGGGCGTCTGGATATTTTCGAAGGTGGTGGAATGTTCGGCGGGAACGAGGACGATAGGAAAATCGGCCAGCGGCGCTAGCGGAAGGTCGTCCGCGCCCGAGGTAATGATGCCCACCCGCAGCCCGAGCGCGCGCGCCGCCAGCGCGGAATAGGCCGCCGTCCCGCCCAAGCGCGGGCCGCTCGGAGTCAGGTCCATAGTGAGGTGGCCAATCAGCAGGTAATCCACCGCATCCAGCGGAACGTGGTCAGGCATGTTGCTTATTATAACTTGTCGAATCTACTTCGGCGGCCCGCCGCATATCCCTCGCATTGCAAACTTGGCGCCGTAAAAAAACCAGCGCCGTGTCTGGCGCTGGTTCGGTGTGCTAGTCCTTCGGCAGGATGACCACCTTGCGGTGCGGCTCATCGCCGGTGCTTTCGGTCGTGACGGCGGGGTGCCCGCGCAGCTCAAGGTGGATGACACGGCGCTCGCTGGAGGGCATCGGTTCGAGGCTGGCGCGGCGGCCGGTCTTCGTCACCTGCTCGGCCATGCGGCGGGCCAGTTGCTTAAGCTGACGCTCACGGCGATTGCGATAGCCTTCCACGTCCACCACCAACTGGATCCATTGGCCGGTCTGTTTGCCGACCATTAGCGAAGCCACATACTGAAAGGCGTTCAATGTTTCGGCGCGGCGGCCGATCAGCGCGCTCAAGTCCTCACCGCGCACATCCACGTGGATGTTGCGGCGGTCGTCAGTCGAATCTTCGAGGTAGTGGGCCGAGACCTGCGCCTCCAGCCGCAACTGGTGCAGCAATTTCGAGACGATGGCCTCAGTGGCGTCCAGGACTTCGTCATGCTCCCGGCTGGGAACGGGGGCAGGAACAGGCTCGGGCCTGGGTTTCTCGGCCTTCGGGGCCTCTGCCTTGGGCTTGTCCTTTTTTACGGGAGCGGATTCAGCCTTGGACTTTTCCGCTTTGACGGGGGTAGGCTTCGGCTCCGCTCTGGACGGGGCAACTGATTCCGTTACAGGAGGCAGGTCGTCCTGCGGGCCGCGCACCGTCAAACGGACGCGCACCTGGCGTCCGCCCAGTCCAAAGAGGCCCTTGGTGCCGGCGTCGAGCACTTCCACAGACACGGCGTCAGCGGGCAATCCCAGTTGCGACAAGCCCTGGGCGAGCGCCTCTTCGACGGTCGGAGCGATGATCTCTAGCGTGGTTCGCTCACTCATGGGAACCTCCCTATTTCTTGCGGGTTGGTGTGCTGGGGCTTGTGGGCTGGCCGCCGGGCAACAGGTTGCGCCAGTTGACCTTGCCCATCATGGCGTATTGCACGATGCCCAACAGGTTGCTGGCGATGAAGTAGATTCCTACGCCGGCAGGCAGGCTGTAGGAGATCCAGGCCATCATGATCGGCATGGTAACGGCCATCGAACTGCTCATGGCAGCGGCCTGGTCGTTAGGGTTGGTGCTGGGCGGCATGGTCAGTTTGGACTGGACGTAGGTGGTGAGACCCACGAGGATGGCCAGGGTGGGAACGCCAAAGCCGAACAGCATGACGAATTCGGGGCGGCCCAGGTCCATCCACAAGAATTTGCTGTTGAGCGGGATGATGGTCTCCACGTCGAGGAAGGAGAACAGGCTGCGTCCCAGTTGGAGCAGGCCCAGCGGGGTGGCGGCCATGGCGCGCGAGATGCTTTGGTACAGGGCGATGATGATCGGGAACTGGATGAGCATGGGCAGGCAGGAGCCGAAGGGGTTGATGCCGCGCTCCTGGTAGATGCGCATCTGTTCCTGCGCCAGTTTCTCGCGGTCCTTTTCGTACTTCTTCTGGATGTCGAGCCATTCCTTGTCGGTTTGCAACGACTGCATGGCCTGCGCGCCCTTCATCTGCGAGGCGTTGAGCGGCCAGGTGATGAGGCGGACCAGGATGGTGAAGAGGATGATCGCGAGGCCGAAGTTGTGGCCGATGTTATCGTAGATCCACAACAGGGTGTTGACGAACAGCGAAATGAAGAACTCCCACATGGGTACCTCGATTACTGGGGCTTAAACGGCCGTTGCACGACGCCATCGGTGCTCAGGATGGTCATGTAATACTCGGCCCCGGTGACGAGCGGCGCAACCAGGATCAGGTCTCCGCTGCGCACGGCGGGCGTGTAGAGTTTGCCCTGGATGGCGGCGGGCCACAACTGCTGGCCGTCCTTGCCGTAGGCGAAGATGTTGCCCGACTCGGTGGTGACGATCAACTTATCTTCCAGCACGAGCGGGCTGCCGGTGATGGCATCGGCGGGCTGGGCGTTCCAGAGGATCTTGCCGGTGGCGGCTTCCAGGGCGTAGAGTTGGCCTTTGATGTCGGCGGCGTAAACCACGTCACCGTCCACGGCGGGGCTGCCCCAGACCCAGCCGGTGGCGTCCACCTGCCAGAGGATGGAGCCGTCGGCGGCGCTGAGGGCGTAGATCTTCGAATCGAAGGAGCCGACGTAGAGCGACTGGCCGTCGGCACTCAGGGACGGGGAACCCGCCACCGAGCCGCCCAATTCAGCGGTCCAGACCACCTCGCGGCGTTCGATGTTGATGGCATACACGTCATGGTCGAGGGAGGAAATGTAGAGGTTGGTGCCGTCGGTGGTGGGAGCGGCCCACAGGTGTCCGCCTCCACCGATCTCCATCGACCAGAGTAGTTCGCTGCTGGTCAGGTCCACCACGTAGAGCGTGCCGTCGTTGTTGGGCGCGTAGACCGTATCTCCCACCACGAGCGGGGCGGCAATCCAGCGGTCTTTGGCGGCAGCGAAGAAACAGGTGGCTTCCGGGGTCTTGGTGTCAGCAGCGACCTTGGTGGTGTCGATCACGTACAGGCAGTGGTCGGTGCCCGCGCTGCCGATGACCAGGCGTCCATCGCCCAAGAGAACCGGGGTGGCGTAGAAGGCCGTTTTGGCCTCGGCCTTTTGCGGGTAGCGCCAGAGTTCCGCGCCGTCGCGCAGGCGCACAGCGTAGATTAGGGCGCCGTCGGCCAGGTAGGCCGCATCCGCATCGGCGGCGAGGCCCGGCCAACTGGAGCCGCTGGTCGAGGCGGTCGCACAACCGCTTAGGAGCAGCAGGCCGATCAGGGCCAGGAAGATCAGCGTAAATCGTTTGGTGTTCAAGAACCAACCTCCTAGGGAACGGGGTCGTAGCCCCCGGCATTGAACGGGTTGCAGCGGAGCACGCGCCAGGCCGCCATGACCGATCCCTTCAAGGCCCCGTGTTTGTAGATGGCCTGGTAGCCGTAATGCGAGCAGGACGGGTAGAAGCGGCAGGTATTCTCCGGCAGGCCGCGCGAGATGGTCATCTGGTATAGGCGGATGAAGGCCAGCAAGGAGATGCGCGGCCAGTTCGCGGGCGTGCGCGGCATATCGCGCAGACGCGGCTCGCTGGAGTAATCGTGCAGATGAAATTCAGGCTTCATTCGAAGGGAAGAGTCCGGCGCGGCGGAGCAGGGAGAAGAGCGCCAGGCGGGTCTCGTCGAGGGTGGCGCCAACCAATCCCGGGCGGGCGATCAGCACCAGATTCCAGCCAGGCGGCAGGCGGTCGAGGACGGGGCGCATGGCTTCGCGCAGAAGACGTTTGGCGCGGTTGCGCTGTACGGCATTCCCAACCGTGCGACCGGCCGTCACACCGACGCGGAGGGCGGGGGGTTCCACGGCGCGGGTTACCAACACAATAAGCGGGTGCGCGTAGGACTTGCCACTTTGCCGCACCCGCTTGAAATCATCCGACCGGGTCAGACGAAACTTACGCTGCACCCGTACTCCGAGGCTGGATTATACCTGCCTGCGTTTTGCGCCTACCAGCGCACGCGCTTGACGTGCTCGTTGGCACGAACGGTCAGTTTGTGACGGCCTTTGAGGCGGCGGCGCTTGAGCACCGCGCGGCCATCGGCCGAGGCCATGCGCTGGCGGAAGCCGTGCACACGCACACGGCGGCGGATCTTGGGCTGATAGGTTCGCTTGGTCATTCGGAACGTTCCTCACTCGAAAGATAATTGCAAGTCCCGTATTTCTGAAAGACCGCTCATCGGTCTTATCATCGGGAACGAGCTGGCAGTTTTAACTGGCGCGATATTATACCGTAGGGGTCTTGATTCGGTCAAACGGAATCGCGCTCTTCGTCGCGGTCGGGATGGCTGGCGGCGGCCAGCATCTCGTCCAGTTGCTGGGCGGCCTCGGGGCTGGTGATGGCCAGCACCTCGTCCCATTCCTTGAGTGTAGTGGTGCCGCGCGGCAGGGTGACCTGTCCGTCGCGGATGATGGCGGCGATGATGCACTCGTCGGGCAGGCCGAGGTCCTTGATGGCCACGCCCACGGCGCGCGCGCCCGGCTCGACCTTTTCCTCCACCAGCGAGTAACGCCCGTGGCGAATCTTGAGCAGGGTCATCATGTCGCCCAGCGACATCTCCTCACGAATCAGGCTGGAAAGCAGGTTGGCCTGGTTGAGGGCTACATCTACATGGAAGGTCTCGTTGAACATCCATTCATTGCGCGGATTGTTGATGCGCGCGATGGTGCGCGGCACGTTGAACAAGTTACGGGCCATGAAGCACAGCACCAGGTTGGTGGCATCGTCCGAAGTACAGGCCGCCAGGATATGGGCCTGGTTAACGCCCGCCTCCTTGAGTGTGTCAGGGTCGGTGGCGAAGCCCTCGTAAATGGCCTCGGTGGGCAGTTCCTGGTGCAGGTACGAAAGCAGTTCGGGGCGGTTCTCGATGATGCGCACCTTGTAACCTTCGGACAGGAGCAGGGTAGCCAGTTGCATTCCGGTGCGGCCGCCGCCAGCGATAAGTACGTACATATCAGGCCTCCGCTTCCAAGCCAAGACGGGCGCGCAGGGCTTTAATGCCGTCAAAGGTGGCGCTCACGTTGATCAGGTCACCGCTTTCGAGCACGGTATCGAGGGTCGGCAGGATGGCCCGCCCAGCACGGGACAGGGCCACGGGCAGGAATCCCTGCAAGCCGTTGCACATGTCACCCCAGCGGCGTCCCTGCCAGGCTTCGGGCACGGAAAGTTCGTACACTTCGACCTCGCCGTTGCCGGCCGAGAAGACCGCCTTGGTGCTGACGCCGGTCAGCATTTCCTCGGTGCGCTGGGCGCCCCAGGCCGTGGAGCCGACAATCTGGATGCCGAAAGTCTCCAACATGCCGCGCAGGCGCGGGTCGTAGTTACGGCAAACCACCATCGGCACATGGTAGACGTCGCGGGCGGCATGGGCCACGACCGCGTTGAGCGTGTCAGAATTGGTCACGGCAGCCAGGCCGTCAGCCTCGGCGACCCCGGCGCGGTCGAGCACATCCTTGCGCAAGGCCTCGCCGTGGACGGTGCGCCCGCGGAATTCGGGGTCGATGCGGTGGAAGGCCGCCTCACTCTGGTCCACGACCACCACCTGGTGGCCGCTTTTATACAGGCGCAGGGCCAGTTCGGCCCCCACACGCCCACAACCCACAATGACGAATTTCATACGTTCTCCTTTGTTTCCGACACCTGGTACGGCACATCGGTAATGACGATGCCCGGGGTGGAAAGCAATTCCTTGCGCAACAGGTCGGCTGTGTTCATGTGCAGCGCACTCTCGGCCATGCTGGCCGCCACGAACTGCGGCACCACGATGGTGATGACCTCATTCGGCTGGCGCTGGGCCAGGATCTCGTCGATGTA
>CALLJA010000147.1 GCA_938008865.1 uncultured Anaerolineales bacterium | reverse complement strand
GTGACGATGATGATGGGCGTGAACAGGAAACGGATGTCCTCGCGCAACAGGCGGCAGATCTGAAAGCCAGTCGGTTCGGGCATGACCAGGTCAAGAATGATCAGGTCGGGGCGGATTCTGGATGCCATCTCCAGCGCCTGGCCGCTGTCGTTGGTGGCGAATACTTCGTATCGGTCCCCGCGTAACATGCTCTCCAACAGGAAGGTGGCGTTCTCGTCGTCGTCCACGATCAGGATCTTGGCCATAACGGTTTGCGGTGAGGTCCTTTCTTGTCCGCTCGATTTATACCATGACTTCTGCGCCCCGTGACGTTTTACCCATTGAATTTTGGCGGCGGTTCGCTATACTAAAGGGTAAGACGTCTCCCCCTCCACATCATGCATCGCTGCTCCAGAATGAAGTTAATGATGTCTTTGACAGAAGGAGCAACTCATGGAATCGGACCGCCGCAAGCAGCCCAGGCGCAGGTTCATCTACTACATGCAAGTACTGGACGCGGGCACCTTGCAGTTCATCGGCCACCTGACGGATATCAGCCCGATGGGCTTTCGGCTGGACAGTGACCGTCCGCTGCCGGTCAACGCCAACTACAAGATGCGCATCGACCTCACCCAGGATGTGGCCAGCAAAAATTACCTGGTCTTTACCGGTCACAGCCGCTGGTGCGCCATGGACAAACTCGAACCGAACTTGTACAACGTCGGTTTCGAGGTAGGCAATCTCTCGTACGATGACTCGCAGATATTCAAGCGCATGTTCGAGCGATATGGAGCAGACAGCAGGTGGTAGGGTTGGGCTTGAATTAAAAAGGTGACGGGCGTATGCGCCCGTCACCTTTTTGATTCTCCGCGCGCAGAGTTTTCTAGATGTGCGACAAAGGCCTGTTTACGGGGCCGAGCTGGGTGCCTGGGATGCCTCGATCAATTCCCTGGGCGTGGCCGCGCCGCAACTGGGGCAGATAAAGTTGACGTTGGCGGGGATGTAGGCGCGCGCGCAGAAGGGACATTGGATCGGCGTCGGCTCTTTGGCTACTTCCTTGACCACCTCGCGGGTGACGACGCGCGTCGAGCCGCCGCCGAGGAAAATATCGGAGCCGCCGCCAACCGTCGAAGCGGAGGCAGGCGCGGGGTCTGGGACAGTATGATTCATCACAGCGGCCGCTCCCGCTTTCAGGCCGCTGCCTTTCGAGGAGGAGGAAACGCCCTTGGATGAAGAACCCTTGGCTGATCCCGACGAAGATTTGGAGGAGGAAGACCCGCCCTTGGTTTCGCCGAGCAGGAAGAATAGCACGGCCAGGATTACCACCGCCGCCAGGGTGATGAAGACGATGATGGCCGTCAACCGCAGGGCGCGCGGGACGTTGTACAGTTCATAGCCGTAACTGAAAAGGAAGACGCCGCCCACATAGAACGGTGAAAGAACGCCCAACAGGGTCAGGCCGGTGCCCTCGGCCAGGTTTCCTTCCAGCCAGGTCCGATAGGCGATATACACGATTAGCGCGAGGGTGGCGAGTGCAACCAATCCACCTGGCACCAGCAGATGCAGCGGCTTGCCTGGTTTTTCGTCATCTTGGTGATACTCCATCACCTCGTGCGTTTTTGCGCCGACCTGGCGGGCGCGGTATTGCGATTGACTCATGGGTCACTTCCTGTTCTTTGGCGGGATGTTGGGTTGGGTCTATCTTTTGAACCATCTCGGCTGGGTCAGCACTTCGGGACGCAGGATCTCATCCAACTGTTCGCGGGTCAATAGTCCGCGCGACAGCACGACTTCTGCGACGCTCTTGCCGCTGGAGAGTGCTTCCTTGGCAACGGAAGTCGCGTTCTCGTAGCCGATGATCGGGTTGAGCGCGGTGACGATGCCGATCGAGCGGTTCATGTGTTCGGCCAGGCGGTCGAGGTTGGCGGTGATGCCCTTCACGCAGCGCTCGGACAGGGTCAGGCAGCCGTTGCGTAGGTAGATAAGGTTGTCGAACAGGCTGTGGGCGATGATGGGCTCGAAGGCGTTGAGCTGCAACTGTCCGCTCTCGGCGGCGAAGGAAACGGTCACGTCGTTGCCGATGACCAGAAACGCGATCTGGTTGACCACCTCGGGGATGACGGGGTTGACCTTGCCTGGCATGATGCTGGA
>CALLJA010000146.1 GCA_938008865.1 uncultured Anaerolineales bacterium | reverse complement strand
GGAAGGGCGTGGCCATGCTCGACCGCGACGGGCGTATGGCCATCGGCGCCTCGGCCGTTTTCTACAGCGGTATTCTTGACGATATCGAGGCCCACGACTTCGACGTGTTCAACCGCCGCGCCAGCCTGAGCGCCTGGGAAAAGGTTCGGCGCATCCCTGCTTTGTGGTTGAAGGTGCGCTCCCTATAGTTCACCTTTCTCCTCCTGTGTGTGGAAGGCGGTCCGTAAGGGCTGCCTTCCCGTTTAAGGGGCGGGTTTGCGCTTCCCATCCCCGCGTTGTATACTTGCCCGATACACCTTCCAGGAGAAGACCATGCCTTTTGACTTCGATCAGGTTCCCAACCGCCGCAACCCCCAGCGCGCGAACAAATGGAATTATTACCCGAAGGATGTCCTGCCCATGTGGGTGGCGGACATGGACTTTCCCGCGCCCAGGCCGATCCTCTCGACCCTGCGCAAAGCCGTGGACCACGGCGTGCTCGGTTACGAACTGCCCTCTCAAACCCTGAAGGAGACCGTCGCCGCCCGCATGGACAGCCTGTACCGTTGGAAGGTCAGGCCCGAGGCGGTGGTGGCGGTGACGGGCATCGTCAGCGGTTTCTCGGTCGCGGCGCGCGCCTTCTGTGCCCCGAAGAAGGGTGTGCTGATCCAGACGCCCGTCTATAACGAATTTCATGAAGTGAAAAATAATATCGGCATTCCCCAGCTCAACGCCCCGCTGATTCAAAAGGTGACGGGTAACATCCTGAGTTACGAGATCGATTGGGATGTGTTCGAGAAACAGGCAAAGAAGGCGGGTATGTTCCTGCTGTGCAATCCGCACAATCCACTGGGCATCGTCTACTCGCGTAAGGACCTGCTGCGCATGGCCCAGATTTGCATCGCCAACGACGTGTTGATCGTCTCGGATGAGATCCACTCCGAGTTGCTGCTGGATGACAACCAGCATACCCCCATGGCGAAACTCTCGGCCGAGATCGCCAACCACACCATCACGCTGATTGCACCGTCCAAGACCTTCAACGTGCCGGGCCTGTTCTGCGGCTTTGCCATCATCCCCAACCAGGACCTGCGCGCCCGCTACGAGCGCGAGGTCGAACACTTGCGCCTGCACGTCAGCAGCATGGGCCTGTTCGCTGCGCAGACGGCCTTCTCGGGTCAGTGCGACGGCTGGCTGGCGGAACTGCGCGAATATCTTTCGGCCAACCGCGATTTCCTGGTGAATTATGCGGCGGCCTGCCTGCCTGAGGTGCGCATTACCTTCCCCGCCGCCACCTATTTGGGCTGGCTCGACTTCGGCAAACTGGTCGAGTCGGGACGGATCCAGGGGACGCCGTTCAAATATTTCCTCGAGAACGCCAAGGTGGCTTTCAGTGACGGGAAGATCTTCGGCGCGGGTTACGAGAATTTCATCCGCCTGAACTTTGGCTGT
>CALLJA010000145.1 GCA_938008865.1 uncultured Anaerolineales bacterium | reverse complement strand
GGCTGGCAGGGCTTCCCCACCTTTTGGGCGCAGGTCGTAGCCTCGACCCTGAGCGACACCGCCAGCACCGCGCTCGAATTGACCGTGACCCAGCAGGGCGAGCAGGCGCGCCTGAGCGTGGACGCGCATGATCGCGCGGGAAGTTTCCTCAACGGCTACGAGGTCAGCGCCAACCTGGTCGCGCCGAACGGCGAGGTGCAATCGGTGACGCTGAAGCAGGTGGCGCCTGGCCGCTACGAGGCGTCCTTCACGCCCACCGAGCAGGGCGTGTACCTGATCCGCCTGACGGGCCAAGCCCAGGATGGGCAGTCCTTCTCCGATACCGCGGGTTGGACGCTCTCGTACTCGCCCGAATATCGCGACATCGAGTCGAATCCCGACCTGCTGCTGCGCCTCGCCAACCTGACAGGCGGCACGGTGGCCTCCGCCGACCCCGCCGACGCCTTCACCCACGACCTGAGCGCTTCGCGCGCCTCGCGTCCGATCTGGCCCTGGCTGCTGACGCTGGCCGCGCTGCTGTTCCCGTTCGACATCGCCGCCCGCAGGCTGATCCTTACCCGCCAGGACTGGGCCAAGCTCATGGCCAAGCTTGGATTCCGCAGGCGGGTCAAGGCCCAGCCCGAGGAACGCAGCGAACGCATGGACGCGCTGCTGCAAGCCAAGCGCCGCGCGCAACAGGAACCGCCTGCGCCCGTCCCGCCGCCCGTGATACCTGAACCAAAAATTGAAAAAGTGGAAGCGCCGAAGAAGGCTCCCCCTGTTGAATCGTCCGCCTCGACCACGGCCAGTCTGCTGGCGCGCAAGAAGGCGATGCGGAAGAAAGATGAGTAGGGTTAAATCAAACTTCGGAAGTCTGGCAGATTTCCGAAGTTTTTTAATCAGGCCGAAGTGATTTTGTCTGTCAACTCCACGGCCAGGCCGAGATAGGTTTCGGGGGACAAAGAAAGCAGGCGCAGGCGGGTTTCTTCATTTACATTCAGACCATTTGCCCAAGCCTTATAACTGTCCTCGGTCAGCACCCGTCCACGCGTCTGGGATTTGAGCGATTCGTAGGCATCGGCCTGACCCGCGGCGCGCAGGATGGTCTGCGCCCCTTCGGAAACAACCTCCCAATGCGCAGACAGTTCTGCTTTGAGCCTGTCCTCGTCCGCGGCGATGCGGTTCATACCCTGGCGCAGATTCGTCCAGGCCAGCAGCGTGTGACCGAAGGCGGTGCCGAAGGTGCGGCGTACGGTCGAGTCGGACAGGTCGCGCTGCAGGCGGGAGACAGCCAGCTTTTGGGCATATTGAGTGAACAGCGCATTCGCCACGCCCAAGTTGCCCTCGGCGTTTTCGAAGTCGATCGGGTTGACCTTCTGCGGCATGGTCGAAGAACCCACCTCCCCTACCACGACGGCCTGTTTCAAAACGCCATCGCTGATGTAACGCCAGATGTCCTGCGCGAAGTCGATCAGCATGGCATTGACCCGCCGCACGGAATCAAAGTAACGAATCCAATTGTCGTAAGGCAGGATCTGCGTGGTGGCGAGGTTGGGCACGAGGCCATACCCTTGAATGAACTCCGCGCTGAATGCGACCCAGTCCACTTGCGGGGCGGCGGCTTGCAGGGCGTTGAAGTCTCCGACCGCGCCCGTCAGCTTGGCCTCGAAGCGGTGACTCGCGATCTCGGCGCGCGCTTCGCGAATCCGCGCGGCATAGACGGCGAACTGCTTGCCCAGCGTGGTCGGGACGGCGGGCTGTCCGTGTGTGCGCGCCAGCATGGGCAGGGCGCGATTGGTTTTGGCAAAATCCAAAATCTTCGCAAGCAGGTCATCCAGCGCGGGCAGTAAAACTGCGTCACGCGAATCGCGCAGGGCCAGCGCATTCGCCAAATTGTTGACATCCTCGGAGGTCAGGCCAAAGTGCAGCCAGGGCAGCAGGTCGCCCAGGGAGGTGCCGCCCAATCTCTCGCGCAGGAAATACTCGATGGCCTTCACGTCGTGACGGGTCGTCCGCTCGAAGGCGCGGATGGATTCGGCGTCAGCCAGGGAAAAAGCCGCTTTGACGGAATCAAGCTGGGCCGTTTCCGTCTCGCTCAATGTACGGACGAGTCCCGTTTGGGCGAGGGCCGTCAGGTAGTCCAGTTCGAGGCGGGTGCGGTCGCGCAGGTAGGCGAACTCGGAGAAATGCTCGCGCAGCGGCGTGGTGACGTCCGCGTAGCGGCCATCCAGCGGGGAGAGAAATTGAAGCGGAGAGTCGGTCATCCATTCCATTGTAATGGAATTTCACACATAAAAAGAGCCTCCTTGCGGAGGCTCTCCACTTATCCGACGTACTCGCACCATTCTTCGTATTGCGGGACCTTTCCACGGATGGCGTCGTGATAGACCTTCTGGATCTGGCGTGTGACCGTGCCCGTCTTGCCGTCGCCGATCTTGCGGAAGTCGATCTCGCTCAGGCCGATGACCTCGGCAGCGGTGCCGCACACGAAGACCTCGTCCGCGATGTAGAGCTGGTCGCGCGAGATGGGCTGTTCGAGGATGCGATAGCCCATGTCCTTGGCCACGGTGTGGATCGAGTGGCGCGTCACGCCTTCGAGCACGGGCGCGGTGGACGGGGTGACAATCTTGCCATGGCGCACGAGGAAGAGGTTCTCGCCCGTACATTCGGCCACATACCCAGACGGGTCAAGCATGATAGCTTCTTCGAAGCCCAGCCGCACCGATTCAGTTTTAGCCAGGAAGCTGTTGGCATAGTTGCCTGAGACCTTGGCCTTGGTCATCAATACATTGGGATGATGACGCGTGAATGACGAGATGTTGGCGCGGATGCCCTTGGCCAGCGCCTCCTCGCCCAGATAGTTGCCCCACTCCCAGGCGGCGATCGCCAGCGAAGCCTTGCCGTTGTCCACGTTCAGATTCCAGCCGCCGCCGTCGAGGTAGAGCAACGGACGGATGTAGCAGTCCTTGAAACCGTTGGCGCGCACGACATCCTTGACCGCCTTGACCACGTCCGCGGTCGTCCACGGCAATTCGCGGAAGCCGAACACGCGCGCCGAATCGAGCAGGCGCTCGGCATGGTCGGTCAGGCGGAAGACGGCAGGGCCCTTCGGCGTTTCGTAAGCGCGGATGCCCTCAAAGACCGCCGCGCCGTAATGCAGCGCGGGCGTCAGAAAATGCAGGGTCGCTTTCTCGAACGGCACCAACTCGCCGTTCATCCAAATGAACTTGGATTCCATTCCCATAATGATTTCTCCTTTTTGATTCGTAGGGGCGAGGTCCCCTCGCCCTGTTGGGATGACCACACAACGGGCGGGGAAACCCCGCCCCTACATGATTACAAATTTTTGATGATCTCGTCCGCCATCTGGCGGGAGGTCAGTTTACCGCCGATATCGGCGGTGCGCGCGCCGGCGGTGATGGTCGCGTCCACGGCGTTTTCGATGGACACGGCTTCGGCTTCCAGCTTCAGCGAATAGCGCAGCAGCATGGCCGTCGACAGGATGGTGCCGATCGGGTTGGCGATGCCCTTGCCTGCGATGTCAGGCGCGGAACCGTGGATCGGTTCGTACAGGCCCGGGCCTGATTCCGATAAACTGGCCGAGGGCAGCATCCCCATCGACCCCGCCAACACGGACGCCTCGTCGGTCAGGATGTCGCCGAACATGTTCTCGGTCACGACCACGTCCATCCACGCGGGGCCTGTGATCAGGCGCATGGAGGCGGTGTCCACCAGGGTGTGTTCCAACTCGACCTCGGGATTCGCCTTCCCCACCTGGACGGCAATCTGCCGCCACAGGCG
>CALLJA010000144.1 GCA_938008865.1 uncultured Anaerolineales bacterium | reverse complement strand
CTCGACACCGCCATGCAGGACGGCAAGATGGTCTTCCTCGGCAAGGGCGGCGACATCGACGGCCAGGTCAACCCCGACTTGAAAGCCAATGCCGGCGACACGGTCCAGATCACGCTCACCAGCGCAGACGGCATCCAGCACAACATCTTCTTCGAGGGCGCCGAAGTTCAGTCTGAGGATGTGGTCGGACAGGGCAGCACCACCACGCTCGAATTCGTCCCCGCCCAGGATGGCACCTTCGCCTACTACTGCGCCGTGCCCGGCCATCGCCAGGCAGGCATGGAAGGTAAATTCATCGTCGGCTCGGGCGTCCAAAACGCCAGCGCCACCCAAGGCGCTGCGGTAGATTACGTAGCCGCGGCGGCCGGCCCGGCGGATGCCAACGCCGTGGACATCACCCGCGACCCGACCGACATCCCCGCCTCGGTGGGCAGCCGCGGCCCCGAGCACATCCGCATCGACCTGGAAACCGTCGAAGTGGTCGGCAAACTGGCTGACGGCACCACCTACTCCTACTGGACCTTCAACGGCCTCGTCCCGGGGCCCTTCATCCGCGTGCGCGTGGGCGACACGGTCGAGGTCCACCTCAAGAACAACATGACCAGCAGCATGGCCCACTCCGTGGACTTCCACGCCGTGACCGGCCCGGGCGGCGGCGCGGTCGCCACCCAGACCAAACCCGGCGAAGAGACCATGTTCACCTTCCAGGCGCTCAACGTCGGCCTGTACGTGTACCACTGCGCCACACCCATGGTGGCCGACCACATCTCGAACGGCATGTATGGCATGATCCTGGTCGAACCCGAAGGCGGCCTGCCGCCCGTGGACCGCGAGTTCTACGTGATGCAGGGCGAACTCTACACCGCCCAGCCCTTCGGTACCTCGGGCCAGCTCACCCGCGACACCGACAAACTGCTCAACGAAGACCCCGAATACTTCACCTTCAACGGCGCGTCCATGGCCCTCACCACCGACGCCCATTCCCTGAAGGCCAAGGTCGGCGAAACCGTGCGCATCTTCTTCGGCGTCGGCGGCCCCAACTTCACCTCTTCGTTCCACGTCATCGGCGAGATCTTCGACCGCGTGTACGACCAGGCCTCGCTCACCGCCAACCCGCTTACTGATGTGCAGACCACGCTGGTCCCGCCCGGCGGCGCGACGATGGTCGAGTTCAAGCTTGAGGTGCCTGGCCGCTACATCCTGGTCGACCACGCCCTCTCGCGCCTGCAGCGCGGCCTGGCTGGTTACCTGATCGTGGAAGGCCCCGATAACCCCGCCGTCTTTGACGGAGTGGCCGTACCCGGCAGCGGACATTAGTCCAGCGGAATCGTCAAGCGCCTGCGGAGGATCGCAGGCGCTTTTTATTTTGACTGTATAATCGCACTCATGAAGAGACTTTACCCGTTCCTCGCCGGACTGCTGGCTGGCTCCGCACTTCTGGCCGCCTGCGCCGCCCCAACCCCCGACCCCCAACTCCAGATCAGACAGTCGGTGGCCGCCACCTTGGCCGCCGTCCCCACGCCTACCCGCGCCGAGATGCCCCTGCCCGTCCCAACCGCCACGCCTATGAGCTTGGTCGGCCTGTTCTGCGAGTACCAGTTCTGCATCGGACACCCGCCCGAGATGGCCTTCTTCGACGTCAGCGCCCAGCAGAACCCGGGCAACGTTAGCGGCTACGCGCAGGGGATTTTAGCCGCCTACAGCGCCAACCTGTTCATCCAGGTACTGTGGCAGACCGCGCCCGGCGCAAGCGACCCGCAATTCCTGATGGACCTTATCCTCGACGACGTCTACGACACCCGCACCGGCGAAATGAGCGCCAGCCTGGTGCGCAACATGAACGTGCTCTACTCCCCCATTGGCACCAATGCCTCGCCGCTCCTGCCTTATGGCGGCGTCGGCGGATGGACCTGCGGCGACCGCGTCTTCGCCTGGAAGGCCTACACCCCAGACAGCGGCTCGGCCCAGGCGCTCTTCACCGACGCGCTCGAGCGATTCGTCTGTCAGCAATAATGCCCAGGCTGCTTCGCACCTCCGCGGGGGATGTGCTCATCCGCGCCGCTGCCCTGGCCGATGTGGACGGTTATCGCGCCCTGCGGCTGGAGGCGCTTCAGAATCATCCCACCGCCTTCGGTCAAAGCTACGAAGACGTCGTTTCCCGTCCGCAAAGTTACTGGGTCGAGCGCCTGCAACCAGACCCGAATCTGTGCGTATTTTTTGCCGAACACGAAGGACCCCTGATCGGTATGACGGGCATCATCCGTCCAGGCGCACCCAAAGTCAGGCACAGCGCCACCATCTGGGGCGTGTACGTCAACGCCGACTGGCGCAGACAGCGCATCGCCGAGGCCCTGATCGAATCCTGCCTGGATTGGGCCCATGCCAACGAGGTGGTCATCGTCAAGCTGGCGGTCATGAGCGACAACCAGCCCGCCATCCGCTGCTACGAGCGCTGCGGCTTCAAGACCTATGGCACGGAACCGCAGGCTATCTTCCACGGCGGAAAGTACTATGACGAATATCTCATGGCCCGTTCCGTGGACAGGGTGTAAATTCAGGCTAAAGGAGAGATTATGTCTGCAGAAGAAGAACTCATCCGCCTCAGGGCGCGCGTTTCCGAACTCGAAGAACGCGTTGACCACCTGTACAGGCACTTGGGCATCGCCATCGACGGTGACGCCAATCAGGTGGACCCCAGGATCGTGGAACTGGTCCAGCGCGGCAACCTGATCGAGGCCATCAAAATTTACCGCGAGTTGTACCACGTCGGTCTGGCGGAGGCCAAGCTGGCTGTTGAAGGCCTCCAACGATAGTCCGCACAAAAAAATCCCACGGTCAACCGTGGGATTTTTGATTACTTCTTTTTGGCTTCCTGCCACAAGGCTTCCATCTCATCCAGCGACAAGTCGCTCAAATTGCGCTCCTGCTTCTTTGCGCCCGCCTCGATGTAGGCAAAACGGGTTTTGAATTTGAGGTTGGTCTCGCGCAGCGCGGACTCGGCATCCACTTTCTTCCAACGCGCCAGGTTGACCAGCGCAAAAAACAGGTCGCCCAGTTCCTCGGCCACGTGGTCGGGCTCCGTCGCCTCCTGTACCTCGCGAATCTCCTCGCGGACCTTGTCCAGCACACCTTCGATTTCGGGCCAGTCGAAACCCACGCGCGCGGCGCGGTCTTGATACTCCTGGGCCTGCGTCAACGCAGGCATGGCGGCGGGCACGCCGTCGAGGATGCCCTTCTTTTCCTTCTTATTCTTGCGTTCCTTCTCCTTCAACTTCTCCCAGTTTTGGAGGACGCCGTCCACCCCATCCACCTGCACCTCGCCAAACACATGCGGATGGCGGCGGATGATCTTGTCGTAGATGCCCTTCACCACCGCATTGACGTTGAAGTCGCCCGCCTCGTTGGCGATCTGCGCGTTGAGCATGATCTGGAGCAGCAAGTCGCCGAACTCCTCGCGCATGGCGTCCGCATCGCCGCTATCGATGGCGCCCAGCGCCTCGTAGGATTCCTCGAGCAGGTGCGTGCGCAGGCTGGCGTGGGTCTGCTCGCGGTCCCACGGACAACCGTCTGGCGCGCGCAGATGGGCCACGATCTCCTGGAAGGCCTCGAAGCTCGCACCCGCCGCCAGCGGCGGGACGAACAAACTGTCCGCGCCGCCGCTCCACAATTCCACGCTTTCTTCTTGTTTCTTTCCGCCTGTCACCGACAGGATCGTGTGTCCCTTCGGATACACCGCCAGCAGCACCGACCTGACCTGTGCAGCGAGTTCCGCCGAATCGATGCCCGCGATCAGGGTGGCGCAGTCGGGCGGGGTCGGCAGGACGTGCGCTTCGCGCAGATCCGCCGCCTCGATCAGGACCAGTTTCGAGGGCGGTTGGAATCCGAGAATGGAGAAGGTCACAGCGATCCGAGTGAAGTCCATCGTTCTCTCCTTGAAATTAAAACGTAAAACGTAATCCGTAAAGTGTCCCTTACGAATTACGCATTACGATCCATGCAATGGGTTGTAAAGATTTAGCGCTTGGTGTAGGTCGGGGCCTTGCGGGCGCGCTTGAGGCCTGGTTTCTTGCGTTCCTTGATGCGGGCATCGCGGGTCAGCAGGCCAAATTTGCGCAGGGCGGAGGTCCAGTCCTTGTTGATGAGCAGGAGCGCGCGGGCGACGCCCAGGCGGACCGCCTCGGTCTGGCCCGTCACGCCGCCGCCGTTGACCACCACCGTCACGTCGTACTTCTGCAGGTCCTCACCCACCGCGCCGAACGGGCGCAGGACGTCCTGCAGGTCGCCAATGCGGGTGAAGTATGCAGCCGCTTCCTTGCCGTTGACCTCGAACTTGCCAGAGCCGCTCATCAGGCGCACTCGCGCGCTGCTTTCCTTGCGACGACCGACACCTTCAAAATATTGAACAGACATGATAACTCTCCGTTCCTTTCTACTTCATTTCCTGGGGCTGGCTCGACCCGTGCGGGTGGTTCGGCCCGCCGTAGATCTTCAAGCGCTTGAGCAGGGAGCGGCCCATGCGGTTGTGCGGCAGCATGCCCCACACGGCCGCACGCAGGGCGCGGTCGGGGTATTGCTTGAGTTGATCGCGCAGCGAGATGCTCTTGATGCCGCCGGGATAACCCGACACGCGATGATAGCTCTTCGTGTCAAGGCGGCTGTTGGTGCGCGTGCCGGTCACGGTGACCTTCTCCGCGTTGACCACGATCACATAGTCGCCCATTTCCACGCCAGGCGTAAAAGTCGGCTTGTGTTTGCCAAGCAGCACGTGAGCGATGCGGGTGGCCAGGCGGCCCAGGTTCTGGCCGTCGGCATTCACCACATACCACTTGCGCTCGATCTCGCTCGCTTTCGGATAGTACGTCTTCTGTTGCACTTTCGTCTCTCCGTTTCGTTATCTTTTTTCAGAACCAGATGATTCAATAGGTGACTTCGACCAGTATCAGCCCATGCGCGGGAGCCAACCCGGAGGGAAGATCCACTTTCCCTGGACCTTGGGCCTGCTCCGCTAAAGAACGGGCCACCGCCTCCGTAGAGGCCTTTCCCTGCGCCACGGCCACCTGGACGAAAACCAGCCGTCGGACCATGCGGTACAAAAATGCGTCCGCCTGGACCTCGAACTGCCACTCGTCTGCGCTCACAGACTGCCATTCGGCTTTTGTCACGGTGCGCACCGTCGTACCCTTTGGGGTCGTCGGCGAACCGAAGGCCGCAAAGTTGTGCCTTCCCGTGAGAAGAGCCGCAGTCTGGACGAGGCATTCGCCATCCACCGCAGGCCAGGTTCGCCAGGCCAGTTTCTCGCGTAACGGGTCGCGGACCGGCTGACAGAACAGGCGATAACGGTAGCGGCGGGAGGTCGCGTCGAAGCGGGGATGGAAGTCATCCCGCGCGACTCGAGCCTCACGCACAGCCACGTCGGCTGGCAAATACGCGTTCAGCGCGTTCACGAGTTCGCCATCTGCATGAGACCAATCGAGGTCGAACGCAGCCACTTGTCCCGTGGCATGAACGCCAGTGTCCGTCCGCCCGGCGATGAGGACCGAGGTTCCAGACCAGCCTACTTTGCGCAGGGCTTTTTCCAACTCGCCCTGTACAGTTCGGGAATTTGCCTGCCGCTGGCTGCCCTCGAAAAGGGTGCCGTCGTAGGCAAGGATCACCTGGTAACGTGCCATGTCAGTTGGCGGTTCTATGCCAACCGTCGTTCACAAAACTACTCTTCGACCAGTTCGAGGATGACCATCTCAGCCGAGTCACCCAGGCGGGGTCCCAGCTTGATGACGCGCGTGTAACCGCCCGGGCGGGTGGCAAAGCGCGGGGCGATCTCGTCGAACAGGCGCTTGACGAGTTGGTTATCTCCCAGGCGGGAGGCCACCAGGCGGCGGGCATGGACCTTGGCGCTGTCACTGGCGTCGGCGCTGTTGCGCGCGATGGTGATCAGGCGTTCAGCGTCGCCGCGCACCGCGGCCGCTTTGGCCTTGGTGGTCTGGATCCGCTCGTGGGTAAAGAGCTGTTTGATCAAGTTGCGCCTCAGGGCAATACGAGCGCCCATGGTGCGTCCCAGTTTGTAACCAGAAACCGAATGTCGCATCTTTCAATTACTCCGCAGAGGTCGTATCGTCTTTCAGGAAGCCTTTTTCGCGCATCTTCTGGCGCAGTTCATCGAGGCTCTTTTCACCGAAGTTTCGGATGGACATGACAGCTGTCTCACCCTTTTCGAGCAGGTCGAGCACATCACCGACGGTGGTGATACCCGTGCGCTTCAGCGAGTTGAAGACGCGCACAGAAAGGTCGAGGGCCTCCACAGGAGTCTCGGCCACTTCGCTGCTCAGGCGGCTTCCGCTCACCTCGCGCTCCACCGACACGGCCAGGGTTTCCTCGTTGACGCCTGCGATGAAGCGCAGGTGGTCGATGAGGAGTTTGGCCGAGGTGCTGAGGGCGCGCTCGGGCGAGATGGTGCCGTCCGTCCAGATATCGAGGACCAGTTTGTCGTAGTTGGTGCTCTGGCCCACGCGGGCGGAGACTACCTCCCAATTGACGCGCTTGACCGGGCTGAAGATGGCATCCACCGGTAGCTCGCCGATGGGCATGTGCCCGCTGCGCTCGTTGGCCGGGGAATATCCGCGGCCACGCTCGACCGTCAACTCGATATCCAGTTTGGTCTTGTTGTTATCCACCGTGAAGAGATAGAGGTCGGGGTTGACGATCTCCACTTCGGCCGGGGTGATGATGTCGGCGGCGGTGACAGTGCCCTCGCCGCGGACTTCCAGGTGCATACGGGTGCTATCCACGCCGTCCAGTTTGATGCGCAGTTGTTTGATCTGCAGCATGACCTGGATGACATCTTCCCGCACGCCGGGGATGTCGCTGAATTCGTGCAAAACGTCCGCAACGCGGACGGAGGTCACAGCCGCGCCTTCCAGCGAGGAAAGCAGGATACGGCGCAGGGCATTGCCGAGCGTCACTCCGTAGCCGCGTTCCAGCGGGCTGATTGTAAATTTGCCGTAGTTTCGAGCCTCTGCTTCCCGCTCGATCTTCGGCATGACCATGTTCGTGATTCCCGTCACGGTTCACCTCTCGCTTGATTACAGAAGAGGATGGGCCGGTAAATGGCCGGCCCATCATGCCATTGGCGGATTAGCGGCGCGAGTAGTACTCGACGATCAGCTGTTCGTTCAGGCTGCCATCGATCTCGGCGCGCTCCGGCAGGCGCACAACCGCGCCCGACATCCCCTTCAGGTCGCGGTTCAGCCAGCTCGGGGTGGTGCGAGCTTCAGCGTTCAGGTCTTTGAAGTAGGTCAGGCGCCTCGAACCTTCGCGGATGGCGATCTGGTCGCCTTCAGCCAACAGCATCGAGGGCACGTCCGTGCGGCGGCCGTTGACGGTGAAATGGCCGTGGGTCACGAGCAGGCGCGCCTGCGCGCGGCTGGAGGCGAATCCCAGGCGGAAGATGACGTTATCCAGGCGGGACTCCAGGATCTGGAGCAGGGTAAGACCCGTCAGACCGTGGCGACCGCGCGCGGTGTCGTAGTAGCGGCGGAACTGGCGCTCGAGCACGCCGTAAATGCGGCGGGCTTTCTGCTTGGCGCGCAACTGGCGCGCAAAGTCGGACTCGCGCCCGGTGCGGTTGGGACCGCCGCCGGAACGACCCGCAGTGCGGCCGTGCTGGCCGGGGGCGAAATTACGCTTCTCGAACGCGCACTTCGGGGTGTAGCAACGCTCGCCCTTCAGATAAAGTTTTTCACCTTCGCGCCGGCAAAGCTTGCAAACCGATCCAAGTGTTTTCGACATATTGCGACTACCTCACCTAAAACTACACGCGGCGCTTCTTCGGAGGACGGCAGCCGTTGTGCGGGACTGGCGTGATATCCGACATGGAACGCACTTTCATGCCCATCGACTGGACAGCGCGGATGGCGTTCTCGCGTCCGGGGCCGGGGCCTTTGACGAACAGCTCCACTTCCTGGATGCCCAACTGCTGGGCAGCCTTTACAGCCTGCTCAGCCGCCAGGCGGGCGGCGAAGGGCGTACTCTTGCGGGAGCCTTTGAAGCCAGCCGAGCCGGCGCTACCCCAGGCAACCGTGTTGCCTTCGGTGTCCGTCACGGTGACAATCGTGTTGTTGAAGGAAGCAAAGATATGCACCTGCCCGGAGGACAGGGTGCGCTTCCCTTTTTTGGCGCCGGTTGAGCGCCGGGTGGAACGTACACTCTGAGCCATGTTCTATGCCTTTCGGGTCAGGATTACTTCTTGCCGCCACGGCGACGACCGCGCCCGGCCACTGTCTTCTTGGTGCCTTTGCGGGTGCGGGAATTCGTGCGGGTACGCTGCCCGTTGACGGGCAGGTTGCGGCGGTGGCGCAGGCCGCGATAGGAGCCGATCTCGATCAGGCGCTTGATGTTCATCTGAACTTCGCGGCGCAGATCGCCTTCGACCTTGAAATTTTTGGAGATATACTCGCGCAGCGCGGAGACATCCGCCTCGCTCAGGTCCTTCACACGGATGTCAGGATTGACTTTGGTGTGTGAAAGGATTTCGTGCGCGCGCGTGGGCCCGATGCCAAAGATATAGGTCAGGCCAACTTCGACCCGCTTGTTGCGGGGCAGGTCAACACCTTCGATTCTCGCCATGGTTTACAATCCTATCCCTGTCGCTGCTTGTGTTTGGGATTTTCGCAAATGATATAGATGCGGCCCTTGCGCCGCACAATGCGGCACTTGGCGCAACGCTTGCGAATGGAGGGTGATACTTTCATGAAATTCGGTCTCCTTGCTCAATGATTGCCATGCGGCACAACCAAAGAACTGATTATACTTGCTCTTTTTTGTTCCGTCCAGTGCGGCGTCGCTGCATTCGGTTCACAGGACAGTCAGGAGGAGGGGATCCCCTTCGGTAACGGCGATACTGTGTTCGAAGTGCGCCGTTAGCGATCCGTCTGCCGAGACGACCGTCCACTGGTCGGGCAAAACGCGCGTTTCTTCCGTTCCTGCCAGCACCATCGGTTCGATGGCGATGGTCATGCCGGGGCGCAGGAGCATGCCCGTTCCCGGGGTCCCGTAATTGGGGACCTGCGGGCCTTCGTGCATCTCGTGCCCAACGCCGTGGCCTGTGTACTCGCGCGTAAGGTAATAGCCACGACTCTCGACATAGTGCTGTATCGCCGCTGAGACGTCACCCGTCTTGTTGCCGGCGCGCATCTTTTCGATGCCCGCATACAGGGCGCCTTCGGTGACTTCCAGCAGGGCCTTCGCCTCGGGGGAGATATCCCCCACCCCGCCGGTATAGGCGGAGTCAGCGACAAAGCCTTCGTACACCGTCCCGCAGTCGACAGAGACGATGTCCCCTTCCTTCAGCTTGCGCTTCTTGTTGGGGATGCCGTGTACCAGTTCGTCGTTGATCGAGATCGTGACGGAGGCCGGGAACGGCGGACGGCCATAACCCTTGAAGGGCGAAAAGCATCCGTGTGACTTGAGCACTTCCTCAGCAGCCGCGTTGAGGTCGGCGGTGGTCACACCGGGTTGTAAAAGCGCCTTGGTGGCCGCCAGGACACTGGCGTTAATGCGCCCCGCTTCGCGCATGATCTTCAACTCGGCGGGGGTTTTCAGGTGTATCTGGCGGGCCCAGTTCATCTATGACTACTTCTCATTAATCCATGCAGCGGGTCAACAGGATGGTGTTGACTTCCTCCACCGCCTGCATGCCGTCGACTTCAACCAGTTTACCGCGCTGGCGATAGTAATCCACCAGCGGCATGGTCTGGGTCAGGTACACGCCAATGCGCTTCTTGACCGTTTCGACCTTATCATCGTCGCGCTGATACAACTGGGAGCCATCCACATCACAAAGGCCAGCCAGTTTTGGGGGGCTGAACTTCTCGTGGTAGATATGCCCGCTCGCGCGGCAGGTCCAGCGTCCACTCACACGTTCCACCAACACATCCTCGTCAGCGGTGATATAGGGGACAGTGTCAACCTGACCATTGAATTCAGCCAGCATCTTCTCGAGCGCCTCGGCCTGAACCGGGGTGCGGGGAAAACCATCCAGGATGGCGCCAGCGGCGCAGTCTGGGCGGGTGAGGCGTTCGCGGATCATGGAAATGGTCACATCATCCGGGACCAGTTCGCCCTTGTCCATAAAGGACTTGGCCAGCCTGCCGAGTTCGGTTTGATTTTTAAGATTCTCGCGAAACAGATCGCCCGATGAAACATGCACCAACCCGGTCTTTTCAGCCAGGAGCTTGGCCTGCGTACCTTTGCCAACCCCGGGAGGCCCAAGCATGACGATAAAGGTCGGCATGTTCACTCCTTATCGGACGAGGATAGAATCTTGATATCCGTGCAGTTTCAGTTCTGCGTCGATATTCATGAAAGTATCACGCACCACACCGACGACAATCAGCAGACCCGAAGAAGAAACAAGGAACAGGCCTGCGGCATTGGCGGCGCTGATTTTGACAAGCTGCAAGAGCAGGGTGATCAGGTAAGGCATGATTGCCACCAGGCCCAGCAAAAGCGCGCCCGGTAGAGCAATGCGGTTCTGGACGCGGCTGAGATATTTCTGGGTCGGCGCGCCGGTATGCACACCGGGGATGGTGGCACCCACGCGCTTGAGGTTCTCGCCGTAGTTCTGCTGGTCGAACAGCACCGAGGTGTAGAAGAAAGTGAATGCGACCACCATGAGAGCGTACAGAACCCAGTAACCCCAATGTCCCACGCCGCGGCTGTTGTTGAAGAATTCCTGAACGGCAATGGCGGTATTCCTCACGCTTTCGCTGGTGGACCCCATGAAAAAGCCGGCGATGATGGCTGGGAATTGCAACAGCGCGCTGGCAAAGATCAGCGGGATCATACCCGAGAGGTTGACCATCAGGGGCAGGGAGCCCTTGACCGGCATGGACATGCGTCCGCCCATGCGGCGGCCCGGGTACATAACCGGCACGTTGCGGCGTCCCTGGCTGACGTACACAATGGCAAGCACCGTGAGAACAATCACGACCAGCGTGATGATCAGCAACGGAATAACCGTAGTGCGGTCGGAGAACAGGTTAATCATGTTGCGTGGCAACTGCGAAACGATGCCAGCAAAGATGATCAACGACAGGCCCTGCCCACGGATGCCAAACTCGGAAATCAACTCACCCAGCCAGATGGCGAACATGGTACCCGCCGTCATGGCAACCAATACGGTGATCGAGGGAAGCCACAAGTCAGCGGTAAAGCCAAAGGGCAGGATCTTCGCACCCACCGCCTGATCGGACAGGGAATTGAAGATATTAATCTGGCCAATGGCAGAAAGTGCAGCCATGGGAACGGCCAGGTAGTAAGTCCACTTCTCCATCCAGCGGCGGCCTTCGCGGGGGTCTTCCTCCATGCGACGCTGCAGGGCCGGGATAATCGGCACCAGCAACTGGATGATAATCTGCGCCGTGATATATGGATACACACCCATCGAAAGGAGCGAGAAGCTCGTCACAGTACCACCGGAGAGCAAGTTAAGGAAGCCCAGGAAGTTCCCGCTCGCGGACCCCGAGTTAAGGAACGCAGCGAGGATCTCCTGGTTCACGCCCGGGGCCGGGACGCTGGCCGCAACGCGGAACAGCGCCAGCAGCGCAAAGGTGATCAGCAGTTTGCGGCGGATGTCTTCGGACTTCCACAGGTAACGCAAACCCGAAAAAGCGTTCTTCATGAAAGCATCCCTTCTTCAGGAATTATGCAATCAACTCGACGCTGCCACCGGCCTTTTCGATCTTGGCCCTGGCGCCCGCGCTGATGCGATGCACGCGTACTTTGAGTGCGATGTCGATGTCGCCGCGGCCCAGCACTACGATCGGGTTACGGGGGTCGCGCAACAGGTGGGCCTGTTCGAGCGCCTCGGGGGTCACGTCGGCGTTGGCTTTGAAGGAGCCCGACAACTGGTCGAGGTTGACTTCATTGAATTCGACCTGGTACGGCGGGGTGAAGCCTTCACCGCGGATGAACGGTAGGCGGCGATAGAACGGCAGGTTGCCGCCCTGGCGGTACAGGTGACCGCCCTCACCGGAACGCGAACCCGCGCCCTTGGTACCACGGCCAGCCGTCTTGCCCTGGCCAGCCGAGATTCCGCGGCCGACGCGTTTGCGATTCTTTTTGGAGCCCTCATTGGGCTTGAGATCGTGTAGCTTCATCTTGACCTACTCTTCGATCTTGAGCATGTGAATGACCTTGTTCAGCATACCGCGCAGAGCCGGTGTGTCCTTGTGCTCCACGGTCTGGTGCAGACGGCGCAGGCCGAGCGCGCGCACGGTGGCTTTCTGGTCTTTGGTATAACCGATATCGCTGCGGACCCAGGTGACACGCAGGGTCTTTTCGCCGGTTTGTTTCTTAGGCATGTTGCTTCCTCCGCTCCCAGAACGGCAGCAATTCTTCAACCTTCTTGCCGCGGCGGGCCGCTTCTTCCTGCGGCGACTTCATCTGGTCGAGGGCGTCGAAGGTGGCCATAACCACGTTCAGCACGTTGGCGCTGCCCATCGATTTGGTGAGGATGTCGCGCACACCAGCTACTTCGAGCACGGCGCGCACGCCACCAGCCGCGATCACGCCCGTACCAGCCGAAGCCGGTTTGAGCAGGACGCGGGCCCCGGCCACGCGGCCAAGGGTCTGGTGTGGGATGGTGGTACCAGACAGGCGCACTGGGCGCAAGTTCTTGCGGGCGCGTTCAGAGGCTTTGCGCATCGCATCGGGGACGGCGTTGGCCTTGCCCACGCCCATGCCAATGGTGCCCTTCTTGTCGCCGAGGACCACGGTCACACGGAACTGGAAGCGGCGGCCACCCTTGACGACTTTCGCCACGCGGGCGATCTCGATCACACGCTCTTCGAAGCCGTCTTCGCCGCCTTCGTATTGCTGCTGTTCGGTATTTTCTTTTTCCGACATAATTTACTCCACTCAGGCCAGGCTAGAATTGCAGGCCGCCCTCGCGGGCGCCGTCGGCCAGGGCCTTGACGCGGCCCACATAACGGAAGCCGCCGCGGTCAAAGACGACCGAGTCGATCCCGTTCTTTTTGGCGCGTTCGGCCACGGTCTGTCCGACCAGTTTGGCCTGTTCGGCCTTCTTGAGGCCCTTCATTTTCTCGCGCAGTTCCGCATCCACCGAGGAGGCCGAGACGAGGGTATGCCCGGCGCTGTCGTCGATGACCTGCGCATAAATTTCACTGATGCTGCGGAACACGTTCAGGCGGGGGCGCTGGGTGGTGCCAACCACACGGGCGCGCACGCGCGCATGACGCTTCTCGCGAGCGACAGAACGACTCTTAGCCATGGCTTACTTGGCTCCTTTCCCGGCTTTACCGGCCTTGCGGCGGACGCGTTCGCCCTGGTAGCGCAGACCCTTGCCATGATACGGCTCGGGCGGGCGCACCTTGCGAATGTTGGCGGCTACCTGGCCGACCATTTCCTTGTCGAACCCAAGAACTCTGATCTGGCGGGTCTTGGCGTCGGTCTCGAAGGACACGCCCGCGGGCGGTTCCATCTTGACCGGGTGCGAGTACCCGACGTACAGCATGAGGTTCTTACCGTCCATTTCGGCGCGGTAGCCCACGCCTTCGACTTCCAAAACGACCTGGAAGCCCTTGCTCACGCCGTTGACCATGTTGGAGAGCACCGCGCGGGTGGTCCCATGCAGAGCGCGCTCCGCGGGATTATCCGAATTGCGGGTGATGAGCAACTGGTTGTTCTCCAGCGCGATCCCGATCAACGGGGAAAAACTGCGCTGAAGTTCACCCTTCGGGCCTTTGACCTGCACATGTGAACCGTTTACGTTCACCTGCACGCCGCCCGGAATTTCTACCGGCAAACGACCAATGCGAGACACTTCTTACCTCCTACCAGACCTTGCACAGGATCTCGCCACCCACACCCAGTTGGCGGGCGCGTGCGCCGGTCATCACACCCTTGGGGGTCGAGAGGATGGCAACGCCAATACCCGAAAGCACCCAGGGGATGTCTGTCTTCTTGGTATAGATGCGGCGGCCGGGCTTGCTCACGCGCTCGAGACCAGAGATGACCGGGCGGCGCTCGCGGCGCTCGCCAGTGTACTTGATCTTGAGGCGTAATACCTTCTGAGCGGCCTGCTCGCCGTCCACCACTTCAAAACTTTCGATAAAGCCCTCGTCCTTGAGGATGCGGGCGATCTCCGCCTTGATCTTGCTGTTGGGCATGGCGGCTTGAGAATGGCCCGCCAGGACCGCATTGCGGATGCGGGTCAGCATATCAGCGATCGGATCATTAACACTCATGATCTCACCTCCACCGGCTACCAGGATGACTTCACAACGCCGGGGATCTTGCCCGTCAGCGCGAGTTCGCGGAAGCAAATGCGGCACAAGCCGAAGCGGCGAATGTAGCCGCGCGGGCGCCCGCAACGCTGGCAGCGGTTGCGCACCTGCACAGTGTGGCTGCGGCGCAGTTCACGATATTGCATGCATTTCTTTGCCATAAGTTATGCTTCCTTCTTGCTGAACGGCATTCCGAGCATCTTCAACATAGCACGAGCTTCGTCGTCGTTTCGGGCGGAGGTCACGATGGTGATCTCCATGCCGCGCAGTTTGTCGATTTTGTCGTACTCGATCTCCGGGAAAACCAGTTGATCTTTCAGACCCAGGGTGTAGTTCCCGCGGCCGTCGAAAGCGTTGGCCGAAATACCGCGGAAGTCGCGCACGCGCGGCAGGGCCACGTTGACCAGACGGTCGAAGAAGGCCCACATGCGGTCGCCGCGCAGGGTCACCTTGGCGCCGATCAGGCGGCCTTCGCGCAACTTGAAGTTGGCGATGCTCTTGCGCGCCTTGGTGGTGACCGGCTTCTGCCCGGTAATCTGCATCAGGTCCGAGGTAGCCGACTCAATCGCCTTGGGATTGTCCAACGCTTCGCCGAGACCGATGTTCACAACGATCTTCTGGATGCGCGGCACCTGCATGACGTTCTTGAATTCGAACGATTTAAACAGGGCGGGAGCCACTTCGTTCTTATAGAGTTCCTGCATTCGATTCATCTTAATGCTCCACGGCCTAATCGATCGTCGCCTGGCATTTTTTGCAGACGCGATGCGCAACTTCTTCGTCGCGCTTGATGGCCACGCGCGTGGTTTCGCCGCACTTCGGGCAGACCAGCATCACGTTCGAGATATCCACGGAGGCCTCGAACTGGATGCGGCCCGGGTTCATGTTACGCCCGGCCTGGGTCTGCACCTGCTTCTGGTGCTTGACGCGGATGTTGACGCCCTGCACCACCACACGGCGGTCTTCGATCAAAACGTTGATGACCTCGCCGCGCTTGCCTTTGTCTTCGAGGCGGCCGCTGATGATTTCAACGGTGTCGCCTTTACGGATCTTGACTCTCATACGTACGCTCCCACGCCTAAAGGACTTCCGGGGCGAGCGACACGATTTTCATGTAGCCCTTGTCGCGCAGTTCGCGCGCCACGGGGCCGAAAATGCGGCTGCCCTTCGGATTCGTGCCATCCGTGTCGAGGATGACGGCGGCGTTATCGTCAAAGCGGATGATGGACCCGTCCTCGCGGCGCCATTCCTTGGAACAGCGCACGATCACCGCGCGGACGACTTCACTCTTCTTGACCGAGCCTTGTGGGGCGGCAGACTTGACGGTCGCCACCACCACATCGCCGATCGCGCCATACTTGCGGGTCGAACCGCCCAACACATGGATGACGAGCAGTTCGCGCGCCCCGGTGTTGTCGGCGACCTTGATGCGTGACTCTTGCTGGATCATGGCCTACTCTCCCACGCCCTGATCGGCGGTGCGGATCTCGCGCTTCACAACCGTCTCCACCACCCAGCGCTTGTCGCGCGAAAGCGGGCGGGATTCGACGATCTGCACTTCGTCACCGATCTGGCAGCCGATTTCATCGTGGGCCTTGACGCGCTTGCTGCTGTACACCACTTTCTGATACAGGGGGTGACGGAACTTGCGCGTGATCTCGACAACCACGGTCTTGGTCATTTTGTTGCTGGTGACCACACCAGTCATACGACGACGATTGTTCATGCTTCACCTTCCACGGCGCCAGCGGTTTCCATTTCGTGAAGGATCGTTTCCATGCGGGCGATGTCGCGGCGCAGCGAGCGGATCTTGGTGAAATCGGTCAACTGGCCGGTCACATGGCGGAAACGCATCTTCATCAGGTCTTCTCGCGTTTCCGTCAGTTTGGTGCGGATCTCTTCCACACCCAGTTTGCGGATCTCAGCGGCCTTCATGTTATTCGCCTCCTTCGCGCGCCACGACCTTGGTCTTGATCGGGAACTTGTACTGGGCGCTCTTGAGAGCCGCAAGGGCAATCTCGGCCGGCAGGCCGCCGACTTCGAACATGATGCGGCCGGGCTTGACAACGGCCACGTAGTATTCCACGTTGCCCTTACCGGAACCCATGCGGGTCTCGGGCGGCTTGTGGGTATACGGCTTGGCGGGGAAAATGCGGATCCACACCTTGCCTCGGCGCTTCATTTCGCGCACGATGCTGCGGCGGGCCGCTTCGATCTGACGGGCTGTAATCCAGCCCGGTTCGAGCGCCTGCAGGCCGAATTCGCCGAAGGAGATCTCTGCTCCACGCAGAGCCTTGCCCTTCATGCGACCGCGCATCTGCTTGCGCCACTTGACACGTTTTGGCATCAACATAACGATTACCTCATCTAAGCGACGCTGCGATTACTCGCTGACGTACACGCCTTCGGTCGCTTCGGCTTTTTCTTCAACTTCAGGCTGGCTTTCGCCTTTGTAGACCCAGACCTTGATGCCGATCTGACCATAAGTGGTCGAGGCTTCGGCCATTGCAAAGTCGATGTTGGCACGCAGGGTCTGCAGGGGCACGCGGCCTTCGCGCAGCCAGACGTCGCGGGACATTTCCGCGCCACCCAGGCGGCCGCCGACCATGATCTTGATGCCCTGGGCACCCTGACGCATGGCCTGCTGGATCGCGCGCTTCATGGCGCGGCGGTAGGCGATACGGCGCTCGAGCTGGTCAGCGATGTTGTAGGCCACCAGCATGGCATCCACGTCGGGCGAGGTGATTTCCTTGATATCAAGTTCGATCTTCTTGCCGATCAAGGTTTCCAACGCCACACGAATCTTCTTGACACCTTCGCCCTTGCGGCCGATCAGGATACCGGGCTTGGCGGTGTGAATGGCAACGCGCGTCTTGCCAGGCGTGCGTTCCACGTCTACGCGGGCGATGCCGGCTTTACCATTCAGGATAGCCTCGGGCAGGCCCTTGCGGAGTTCGCGGACGCTGGCATTGGCCGCCGCGCCGCCCTTGGAGGTCTTCCCCATAAGCAGGCTGCGAATCGCCAGGTCTTGATGCAACTGCTGGCGGTACTGTGCGCCTTCGGCGAACCAGCGGCCTTGCCAGGGTTGATTGATTCCCAAACGCATTCCAATCGGGTGAACTTTACGACCCATAATTTCTCCTTTATGCTCCGCGCTCGCGCAAAATGACGGTCACATGCGAGTTACGGCGCAGGATCGGCTTGAAGCGGCCGCGGGCCCCAAAACGACGCCACTTGCGGGTGGGGGCTTCATCGGCAAAGATGCTGGCAACATACAGGTCGTCGCGGCTGACGCCAAAGTTCTCTTCCGCATTGGCTACGGCAGACGCCACCAGTTTATGCACCGGCAACGCGGCCCGTTTGTTGGCGAAGCGCAGGAGTTCCAGGGCCTCAATGGCGCTCTTTCCGCGCACCAGGTCGACGACCAGGCGCACCTTCTGAGCAGACAAGGGCAGGAAGCGCAATTGAGCGCGAATGTCAGTCATGGCTCAATCCTCCTACGCTGCCTTCTCGCCGGCCATATGGCCGCGGAAGGTGCGGGTCGGGGCGAACTCGCCCAGGCGATGGCCGACCATGTTCTCGGTGATGTAGATCGGCACGTGGCGGCGACCATCGTGGACGGCGATCGTGTGTCCCACCATCTGCGGGAAGATCACGCTCGCGCGGCTCCAGGTGCGAATAACCTTCTTTTCGCCTTTCTGATTCATAGCCTCGATGCGCTTGAGCAGCTTCGGCTCGATGAAAGGACCTTTTTTCAGTGATCTGGACATATCTTCGTACCTCAGATTCTCTCAGCGCCTAGCGGCTGCTCTTGCTGCGGCGGCGCACAATGTACTGGTCGGTCTTCTTGTTGCGACGGGTCTTCTTGCCCAGGGTGGGTTTACCCCACGGGCTCTTCGGACCGGGCAGGCCCACCGGCTGGCGGCCTTCACCACCACCGTGAGGGTGGTCGCGGGGAGACATCGCAGTACCGCGCACGGTCGGGCGGATGCCCTTATGGCGCTTGCGGCCGGCTTTACCCAACTTGACGTTGCTGTGGTCCAGGTTGCCGACCAGGCCGATGGTGGCGTAGCACACCTGATGGATCAGGCGCACTTCGCCCGAGGGCATACGGATCTGGGCAAAATCGCCTTCTTTGGCCAGCAACTGGGCCGCGCCGCCCGCAGAACGAACCAACTGCGCGCCCTTGCCAGCCTTGATCTCGACATTGTGGATCAGGGTACCAACGGGGATGTTGGCAATCGGCAGCGAGTTACCGGTGCGGATCTCGGCGGTCGGGCCAGACATGACGGTGTCGCCCACTTTCAGGTCCAACGGGGCGATGATGTAGCGCTTCTCGCCGTCGGCGTAGAACAGCAGGGCCAGGCGGGCGGTGCGGTTCGGGTCGTACTCGATCGCAGCCACCTTGGCGGGGATGCCATGCTTTTCGCGCTTGAAATCCACCACGCGGATGTATCGGCGGGCGCCGCCGCCGCGATGGCGGACGGTGACACGGCCCTGGGCGTTGCGGCCGCCCTGCTTGCGCAGAGGGACGAGCAGCGAACGTTCAGGGGTGGACTTGGTGATCTCTTCGAAGGTATAGCCAGTCATCCCACGGGTGCCTGGCGTTACCGGTTTATACTTTTTGACGGGCATTATTGCACCCCTCCAAAGATCTCATCGAGAGCCTGGCCCTCGGCAAGGGTCACAATCGCCTTCTTGAAGGCGGGACGGCGGACCAGCAACCGGCGGCTGCGAGCGCGACGTCCGCGCTTGGCGGGCGCATTGACAACATTAACACGCACGACCTTCACGTCGTAGATGGTTTCGACCGCATCCTTGACCATCGTGCGGGTCGCCTCGTTGGAGACGACGAAAGCGTACTGCTGCAACTTGCTCGACTGATAGTTTGACTTTTCGGTCACCAACGGTCGGACAAGGACATTGAAAAGGTTGGACATGTCTCTCTCCTATCCGAGGTGGGCTGTCAACACATCCAGCGTCTTGAGCGGCAGCACGATCTTATCGTAGCCGAACAGGTCACGGATGTTCAAGTAACCGGCCAGCAGGACCTTGGCGTCCTCGATATTGCTGGCACAGCGCATGACGGTGTCGTAAGCCTGGTCCTTCTCGGGCATGAGCACCAGGGCGGTGGACTCACCCACCAACTTGGTCAAGGCCTGGACCATCAGGCGGGTCTTGGGTTCGCTGAAGTTGAACTCGTCCACCACCACGATGCCAGCCTCAGACGCCTTGACGGTCAGCGCCGAACGCAAGGCAGCCTGGCGCATCTTGCGGGGCATACGCTGTTCGTAGCCGCGGGGATGCGGGGTGTGGATGCGGCCGCCACCCACCCACTGGGCGGCGCGGGTCGAACCCTGGCGGGCGCGGCCGGTGCCTTTTTGCTTCCAGGGCTTGCGTCCGCCACCAGACACCTCGGACCGGGTCTTGGTGTCGTGCGTGCCCAGGCGGGCGTTCGCCATCTGGCGGGTATAGGCCTGGTGCATCAGGTCCATATTGACTGCGGCTTCGAAGACACTCGCGGGAAGTTCCACCTCGCGAAGCTTCTTGCCTTCGATGTTATAAATATCTACTTTCATGGCTAATCTTGCTCCCGTTTCCCGCGCGCCTACTGCTTGCGCGCCTCTTTGATCATGATGAGACCGCCCTTCGGCCCGGGAACCGCGCCGTGGATGCCGAGCAGGTTGCGCTCCGCGTCCACCAGGACGACCTTCAGGTTCTGCGTCGTGACACGGTCCATGCCCATATGACCAGCCCCGCGCGCACCCTTGTACACGCGCCCGGGCGTGGTGCCCGAGCCGCGCGAACCGGGCGCCCGGTTGCGGTCAGAGGTGCCGTGCGTGGCATTCATGCCATGGAAGTGATGGCGCTTGACGGAACCGGCAAAGCCTTTGCCCTTGCTCACGCCGATCACGTCCACGCGCTCACCAACGGCAAAAGCCTCGGCGACGGTGACCTTATCACCGACTTTGAGGCCGTGGTCTTTGGCACGGAACTCGCGCAAAAAGCGCAGGGGGGGAAGTTCGTTGGTCTTCAGGTGTCCCAGCTCACCGCCGGTCAGGCGCTTGGGATTGACCTCGGCGAAACCCAACTGCACAGCCGCATATCCCTCTGTCTGAGGCTCGCGCACCTGGGTAACGTAACACGGCCCAGCTTCGATGAGAGTCACCGGATAGGCGACGCCTTTTTCATCGAAGATCTGGGTCATGCCGATCTTCTTGCCAATGAGCCCTTTCAACATGCTCTATTTTCTCCTTCACAGAATATTGACGAGACTGTCAACCGGGGCTTCGGTTGCATCATCTCCGTGCAACGCAGTCAGCAGGTCTGGAGCAGAGCGCGTATCAGGGTCCGCTCACAGACCTACTCTTGCGTTGTCTCAAATACTGCGGAAACCCGCAGGGTTTGAACTAGATTTTGATCTCGATATCCACGCCCGCAGGCATGTTCAGGCGCATCAGCATGTCGATGGTCTTCGAATCAGGGTCGAGGACGTCGATCAGGCGGTTGTGCGTGCGGATCTCGAAGTGCTCATGAGAATCCTTGTCGATAAAAGTCGAGCGGCGTATTGTATACCGTTCCACCTTAGTTGGCAAGGGTACGGGACCAACAACATGGGCGCCTGAGCGTTCGGCGGTTTCGACGATTCGCTTGGCGGACTGGTCGAGGACGCGATGATCGTAAGCCTTGAGGCGGATGCGGATCTTCTGTTTGGCCATCATCTCTCACCTACTCGATGATCTTGGTAACGACACCCGCGCCGACGGTCAGGCCGCCTTCGCGAA
>CALLJA010000143.1 GCA_938008865.1 uncultured Anaerolineales bacterium | reverse complement strand
ATGCTCGACTTCATCGTTGTTTACCTCCGGTAGGCAGGAAGACTCGGAAACATGCGCCCGGGCCGCGGTCGCCCAGCAGTTCCAGCATGCCTCCGTGCGCGGTAATGATATTGTAACTCACGGTCAGGCCGAGGCCCGTGCCGCCGTCCTTGGTGCTGAAGAACGGTTCGAAAATATTGGCCTGCTTCTCTGACGGGACACCCGGGCCGCTGTCTTGAAAGAGGATCTCGACGCCGCCGCGCACGGGCCGCGCGGAGATCCACAACTGTCCGCCTTCGGGCATCACGTCGGCAGCATTGAGGATCAGGTTGATAAAGACCTGCTGAATCTGGCTGCCGACCGCCTGAATGGGCGGCAGGTTGTCTGGGATTTCGAAATCGACGACTACGCTTCGCTCGGAGAGCTGCTTGGCCATCAAGTGCAGGACGTGGTCGAAGATCTCGGGCAGGCTCAGCCGTTCGCGCAGGGCGGGGCCCGGGCGATAAAAGTCCAACATGCGCTTGACGGTCAGGGTCAGGCGGTCGAGTTCGGCGCGGGCCAGGTCGAAGTACTCCTGGCGTTTTTCGGGCGGCAGGTCGTCGCGGGCGGCCAGGTGCAGGCAGTTCTGCACGGATTGCAGCGGGTTGTTGACTTCGTGCGCGATGGAGGCGCTCAGGCGCCCGGCCGTGGCCATCTTTTCCACTTGCAGCAGGGCCTTCTGCGATTCTTCCACCTTGCGGACGTATTCCAACTGGGCAGCGTACAGGCGCGCATTCTCCAGCGCGGCGGCAGCCTGGCGAGCCAGGATCTGGAACATCTCGAAATCGGATTCCTGGAAGGGCGGCTCCTGCGGGTCGCGGGCGGCGTAGAGCACGCTGCGAAAACTGGGGCGGATGACGGGCACGAACATGGCGGAACCCAGCCCAAGGTCCAGGATCTGGCGTTTGAATTTGGCAGCGCGCGGCCCCTTGGAGAGGACCAAGGCCGGGGCGCTGGCAGCGTCCACCTGGCCGAGGATGCCGTCCAGTTTGCCCGCGAAGGACTTGCCGCGTTCCTCCTGAAGGTGCAGCGGTTCGCTGCCCGTGGTCAGGTAGTAGCCCGCATGGGGGCAGCGCAGGTAGCCGCAGGTGGCGCCGGAGATGAGGTTGAGCAGGCGGTCGGGCTGGGTCTCTGAAAGCAACGATTCGGTGACCGAGAAGAGCGGTCGCAGCGCGCGGGTACGCGAGGCGTCGCGTTTTTGTTGATTGTCGGCCAGGGCCTGCTGGACGGCCTTGATGAGTTCCCCGCTGTGCTCGAAGGGCTTGAGCAGCAGGCCATCCACGCCCTGGCGCAAGGCGCGGATGGCGGTCTCGACGGTGCCGTAGCCCGTCATTACCAGCACGGCAACATCGGGCTGAATGCGCTGGGCGTGGGCGATGATCTCGAAGCCGTCCACGTCGGGCATGCGGATGTCAACCAGCAGCAGGTCGATCGAGTTGTTGAGCAGGAAATCGACCGCCAGGCGCGAGTCGGTCAGCGTAGAGACGCGGAAACCCGCGCGGCTCAACAGGCGGTTGCACAGCATGGCAATGCCGGGTTCGTCGTCGATGACAAGTACGGAGATCGCTTCCATCAGAGGGGCAGCCAGACGGTGAAGGTGGACCCGGCCGAAGGCAGGCTTTCGACGTCGATCACGCCGCCGTGGTCGGTGACAATGCCATAGGTGACGGATAGGCCCAGGCCCGTGCCGCCCCGTTCGCCCTTGGTCGTGAAGAACGGCTCGAAGACGCGGTCCAGGTCCTGGGGGGGAATGCCCACGCCCGTGTCTCGTACCGACAAAGTGACCCAGGAGCGCCCATCGCGTGCCTGTTCGGCAGTGGAAATGTACAATCCGCCGCCTTCGGGCATGGCCTGCAAGGCGTTGTGGATCAGGTTGAGCAGGACCTGTTTCATCTGGTTGCGGTCCACCGAGACCCAGGGCAGGTCGCCGCCCTGTTCAATGACCAGTTGCACACCGCTAGTATGGATCAGATGGTGCGTGAGGGCCACCACGTCTTCGACGATCTCGTTCAAGTCGGCGCGGGTGCGGGTGCGCTCACCCTGGCGCGAGAAATCCAACAGGCGGCGGACCACGTCGGTGGCGCGTTTGGCCTCGCGCTGGACCATTTCGAGTTCGGAGCGGTATTGGGCATCGGGGGCCAGGTCGTCGAGGACCAGTTCGGTGAAGCCTGTGACGGTGGTGAGCGGGTTATTCAACTCGTGGGCGATGCCCGCCGCCATTTCGCCGACGGCGGCCAGTTTGGCGGCCTGGACGAGGCGGTTTTCCGCCGCGCGTTGGGCGTCCATGCGGGCCTTGAGTTCCACCTGCGTCTGGCGCAACTGGCGGACAGTAGTTTGCAGGCGGCGGTACTGGTCCGAGTTGGCAACCACCGCCGAGAGGATGCCCGCCAGCGATTCGATGGCCAGCACGTCGTTATTCGAGAAGGCGTTGGGCTGGGAGCTTTCGATGTCGATAATGCCGAAGACCCGCTCGGGGTCGCGCAGGGGCACGCAGATCTCGGAGGCGGCATCCCAACCGGGCAGGGCCTGGTAGCGCGGGTCCTGGCGGGTATCGTTGACCAGCAGGCTTTCGCCCGTGGAGAAGACGAAGCCCGTAATGCCCGAATGGAACGAAGGCGTTTGTCCGTCCAGCAGCGGGCGGATGACGGCGGCATGCCTGCCTCCAAAGCCCTGGATGACCTCACCCCGCTCGCGGTCTTCGAGCACCACGGCGGCCAGTTCGTAGCCGAAGTATTGCGCCAGCAAGTCGGCGGTGATCTGCGCCATCTCGCGCATGTCCTGCAAGCCGATGACCTGCTGCACCACCTCGTGGATCAGGCCCAGGCTGCGGGCGCGGCCCTCGGCCTCTTCGCGCAGGCGTCCGTATTCAGCCAGGCCCGCCAGGTGGCTGGCGATGACGACCATCAGGTTCTCGTCGTACTGGCTGAAGGCCTCGGGGCGCGGGCTTTCGATGTGGATCGAGCCGATCACCTGCCCGCGATATTTGAGCGGCACGGCCATGACAGAGCGGGCGTTCTCGTGCAGGATGGGCAGCCCGCTGGCCTCAGCCTCGGCGCGCACCAGGCGCGCCTTCTTGAGGAACGGCGCGATCGGATGACTGGCGGTCGGTTTCATGCGGGCCGCCAGCCTGCGCTCGCGGCTGCGGAACTCGCGCAGCATGTGCCCATCGATGGAGAGCAGGAAGAGTGTGACCATTTCGGTGCCAAAGGTGCGCGCCAACAGGTCGAACACGCGGCGGGCGATCTGGTTCAGGTTCTGGGCCGAGGAGATGGTCAACGCAAAATCGTTCAACATGCCAAGGCGGCGCAAGTGGGTGCTCATCTCAGAGAAGGTGGCCGCCACTTCGACCGAGGAAGCCAGATAGGCCGCCAATTCGCGCAGAGTCTGCCATTCGGCAGGGGTCAGTTCGCGGGTGCGCCACATCGTCACCACGCCGATCAGGCGCTGGCCGATCACCAGTGGCAGGCAGATCCAGGCGCGCGCGCCGCGTCGGTGCGGCAGGACGGGCACCAGGTCCCACTCGGGCTGTCCGCGCACAGCGGCTACTTCGGCCAGGCTGCGGTGGACGGTACGCAGCAACTCGTTCGAGTCGATCTGGAAGGACGCGCCGCGCACTTTTGGCTCGTTCCACTCGGCCAGGACATCCAGCGCGTCTCCGCGGCGGATGGCCAGCCACGCGCTCTGACAGGGCGCCGCCTCGATAAAAGCCTTGAGGATGCGCGCCAGCGAACCCGCCAGGTCGTAAGGCAGGCTGGCCAGCACCTCCTCGTGCAGGGGCTGGGCGGGGATGGCGGCCGTCTCGGACAGCAGGGAAGCCAGCAGCCGCCATACACGCGGGTCGGCAGAACTTTGCTCATCTGTGCCGACCAGCAAAACGCGGGGCGAACGCGGGATGGGATATGCGCCCATACGCGCCGCGCCCAACTCAGCCGCCAGCGGCATGGACGAACGGCTGTTCCCGCTATGGACGGCGCTGCCCAGCCAGTCATCCACGCTCTCGATGGCGAGCAATTGCTGCAACTGGGCGCGGGCGGGCCGCGTCAACCGCTGGGAGGCCAGCAGGGTCCATCTGCCTCCCTCTCGATCCACAATGGCTGCCCAACGGTCCGAGGTCAGGCCGAGGGCATCTTTGAGATGAGAGGCAAATTTGGGAGAGGCTGTCATACGGTATAAATTATACAGCACACCCCGATGGTACAATACATTTTATGGTTGATCTCATCATCATCGGCGGCGGATTGGCAGGCAGCGAGGCCGCCTATCAAGCCGCCCAGCGCGGACTAAAGGTCCGCCTCTATGAGATGCGCCCCGCCTCCCCTACGGGCGCGCACCAGACAGGCGAACTGGCGGAACTAGTCTGCTCGAATTCACTCGGCTCGAACCTGCCTGACCGCGCCTCGGGCGTGCTCAAGAACGAGTTGCGCCGCCTCGGATCCTTGCTGCTGGAGTGCGCCGAAGAGGCTGCCCTGCCCGCAGGCGGCGCGCTGGCCGTGGATCGTGAGGGTTTTGCGCGTCTGGTCACCGCGCGCATCCAAGCGCACCCTAACATCGAACTGGTGCGCGAGGAAGTGCGCGAAATCCCATCCACGCCTGTGATCGTCGCCAGCGGACCGCTGACCTCGGACAGTCTGTCCAAGTCGATCGCGGCGCTGAGCGGCGAGGAGCATCTGTTCTTCTTCGACGCCATCGCGCCCGTCATCGCCGCCGACTCGATCAACATGGACATTGCTTTCCGCGCCTCGCGCTACGGCGCAGGCGAGCAGGATGAGGGCGACTACATCAACTGTCCGTTCAACAAGGAAGAATATCTGGCCTTCGTCGAGGCGCTGCAAACTGCCGAACGCATCGAACTGCGCGCCTTCGAGGAGGCCATCCGCGAAGGTGTCAAGGCGGGGCATTTCTTCGAGGGTTGTCTGCCCGTGGAGGTCATCGCCGCGCGCGGCCGCGACTCGCTGGCCTTCGGCCCGATGCGCCCCGTGGGCCTGACCGATCCGCGCACGGGGCGCCGCCCGTGGGCAGTGGTCCAGTTGAGGCAGGACAACCTGGCAGGCAGCCTGTACAACATGGTCGGGTTTCAGACCAACCTGAAATTCCCCGAACAGCGCCGCGTGCTGCGCATGATTCCCGGGCTGGAGAACGCGGAATTCGTCCGCTACGG
>CALLJA010000142.1 GCA_938008865.1 uncultured Anaerolineales bacterium | reverse complement strand
CCTGGTGCGCAGAAGACCGACGGCTACCAGGCCAACCGCAACCTGGTCCTCAGCGACCAGGCCCGTGCGGACTCGATCCCTGGCCTTGAGATCCTCGCCGACGATGTGCGCTGTACCCACGGCGCGACGGTCGGCAAGCTCGAAGCGGAACCGCTTTTCTATCTGAAATCCCGCGGCATTCCGCAGGCCGAAGCGGAAAAGATCGTCGTGGAAGGGTTCTTCGACCCGATCTTCCAGCGCATCCCATTCGAAGGTGTGCGCGAACGCTTCCAGCAGTATATTGCTGATAAAATGAGTGTGTAATCCAATGCCTGGCGGAGAATTCCCCGCCAGGCAAAATCTCTCTTGAAGGACAGCCCATGAGCAAGACACGTGTCATCCATGTTCAACCAGTTCCCGCTGAACCTGCGGCCAAGCCCCGAGCGGCGCGCTCGGGCCGACAATTCTCCTATATGCGCGCCCCTGGGACCGAGCATGCCTTCGAGGTGGGCGACAATGTCGAAGTCTTCTGTGACCACGAGAAAAACAATGACCGCATCCGCGGCTGGATCAAAGGCATCGTCGTGCAGGTCGACAACAAGATGGTGGCTGTCCAGTTCCGTTCGAACGTTTTCCTGACCGACGGCTGGATGGTGCCTGACCGTATTCTGTGGTACCCGCTGACCTCGGAGCACATCCGCCCCGTCAGCGGCGGAAAGAAAGCTGCCTCCAAGAAGGAAAAGGAAATTCCTGATTACTAGCCGTCTTTGCGAGGGCGAAGCCCGAAGCAATCTCGTGTATTTTTGAAACTTGAGATTGCTTCGCTCCCTTCGGTCGCTCGCAATGACGTATTTCATTTATGACCCTCAACATCGAACAAATCCGCAAAGACTTTCCCATCCTCGAGCGTGAAACCCAGCCTGGTATGCGCGTGGTCTATCTCGATTCCACGGCCACCAGCCAGAAGCCGCTGCCCGTCATCGAGGCCATGAACGACTTCTATCGCCGCTCGAACGCCAACATCCATCGCGGTGTTCACACTTTGGCCGAGGAATCCACGGCCATGTATGAAGGCGCGCGCGAGAAGATCGCAAAGTTCGTCAACGCCGCTTCGTCGCGTCAG
>CALLJA010000141.1 GCA_938008865.1 uncultured Anaerolineales bacterium | reverse complement strand
GCCCTCTCGATGGCGCGCGCCATCATCCGCCGCGCCGAGCGCCGCGTGGTGGCGCTCTTCGACACGGGCGAGGTCACCAACCCCGACCTGCAGCGCTACCTCAACCGCCTGTCTTCGCTGTGCTTTGTGCTCGAACTGCGCGAGAACCAATCGGCGGGAAAATCCACCTCGCTTGCAAAAGAGACCCCATGACCGGCACCCTCCTCAACGTCATCACCATCCTGGTCGGCGGCGGGCTGGGTCTGCTGTTCGGCTCGCGCGTCCCCGAAAGGCTCAAGCAGACCGTCGTAGCGGGCATGGGCCTGTTCACCGCGGCCATGGGCCTGCAAATGTTCTTCAAGAGCAGCAACCAGTTGATCGTGCTGGGCAGCCTGCTGATTGGAACCCTGCTGGGCGAGTGGTGGCGGATCGAGGACGGCATCCAGGCCTTGGGCCGATTCCTCGAAGCGCGCTTCGCGTCTGGACCCGCGGCAGATACAGAACCCCAGGCGGGCGGCAACTCCCGCTTCGTGCGCGGCTTCCTGACGGCCTCGTTGCTTTTCTGCATCGGGCCGATGGCCATCCTCGGCTCGATCAGCGACGGCCTGCGCGGCGATTACAGCCTGCTGGCGGTCAAGTCGGTGCTGGACGGTTTCGCTTCGCTGGCCTTCGCATCCACGCTGGGGATCGGGGTGTTGTTCTCCATCGTGCCGGTCTTCGTCTACCAGGGCGGAATTAGCCTGATGGGTGGCGGCCTGAGCGCCATTCTCACCGACCCGATGATCGCCGAGATGACTGCCACCGGAGGCGTGATCCTGTTCGGGCTGGCCCTCAGCAGCCTGCTGGAGATCAAGCCCATCCGAGTGGGCAACTTTCTGCCGGCGCTGGCCATCGCTCCGCTGATCGTGTGGGTGCTGACGCAGTTGAAGGTGATGTAAAGAAAACAAAAAAGGACACGGCCGCTTGGCCGTGTCCTTTTTGATTCCCGCAGGGAAGTTTACTTTAATCCCATTTCGGCCAGCGCGGCCTCGATCTTGGCCTGGAATTCGCTGAACGGCTGGGCGCCTTCGATCAACACGGTCTTGACCTGACCATTGACGGTGTAGGTCATCACGAAGGAAGGCGTAGCTTTGATGCCCGCCGCAACGCCATCCTTGGCATCCTGGTCCACGCGGCTGGAGTAGGTGCCGCCGTTGAAGCAGGTGGTGAACTGGCCCATGTCCAGGCCGATGGCTTCCGCAAAGGCGATCAGGCGCTTGTCGGTGTAATCGCCGATATTCTCACCCTTGTGGTTGGCGAAGATGATATCGTGCATCTCCCAGAACTTGTTCTGGTCACCGGCGCAGTAAGCCGCCTCGGCCGCCGCGCGCGACTCAGCCCCGATGAACTCGCCGAAGGAGCGGTACACGAAATTGACTTTGCCAGTCTCGACGTAGGCGTTGACCAGCTGCGCCTCGGTCTGGGAGACGAAACGGGCGCAATACGGGCACTGGAAATCGGAGAATTCTTCGATCTTGATGGGAGCGTTCGGGTCGCCCACGCTGTTGTCGTCCACCTGCGAACGGGTGATAACGTCCTGCGGCGTGCTGACGGTCCCCACAGGCTGCAAATTGGGCCAGATCAAAAAGAAGGCCACCAGCAAGGCGCCTGCCACGATCAAGCCGATGGTGATCAACCGGTTTCGCTGCGAGGCGCGCTTCATCTGTTGGCGGCGCTGCTCGCGTTTCGACATCCCTGATTCTTTGGTCATGCTCGTCTCCTGAAGTTTTATCAAGTTGGGCCAAAATTTTCCCACGTTCAATGGGTTTTGTCCAGCAAGGTTAAAAAACTCTCATTCGGGGCGAATCTTACAGAGCCGGCTCAGGCGGCCAGGCGCTCGTTCAGCCAATCGACCATGACCTTGAAGACCTCGGCCTGGTCGGCTTCGTTGTGGATCTCGTGGAACCAGCCGTCCCAGATGCGCAGGTTGATGTTCCTGCCGCCGTTGCGGGCAAACTCGCGGCTGGCATTGGCCGAGGTGAGACGGTCGGCGCTGCCGTGCATGAGCAGCAGCGGCAGCGTAAACTCGGCGGCGCGGTTCAAGGCCCACTCGCCCGAGTCGAACAATTCGACGAACAGGCGCGCGCTGATCTTATCGTGGACGAGCGGGTCGCAGACGTAGGCTTCTACTACGGCCTGGTCGCGGGAAAGGGCAGCCAATTCCAGGCCCGATTTCTGCGTAAAGCCCGGGAAGATGCCGTTCATCACGCGCGCCAGCGTCACCTGCGCGGCGGGCGGCTGGAAGGCCAGCCGCAGCAGCGGCCCGGTGGCGATCACGCCCTTCAACTGGGGTGCGCGACGCAAGGTAAAGTTGATCACCTCGTTGCCGCCCATGCTGTGCCCATACAGGAACATGGGCAGGCCGGGGTAACGCGCGGAAGCCTGCTGGATCAGCAGGGCCACATCGTCCATGCTCTGACCGTACGAGGGGGTGTGGCCGCGCGGCCCGCCCGAGCGCCCGTGCCCGCGCTGGTCGAAGCCGATCAGGACGAAGCCTTCATCGGTTAGGGCGGCGGCGACGTGCCTGTAGCGGCCGATATGTTCTCCCAGCCCATGCACGAGGCAGATGACCGCGCGCGGAGCCTGTTCGGGCTCCCAGCCGCATGAATACAGGCTGAGTCCGTCGGCCGATTTCCAACTGGCTTCAAAGGTTTTCATTTCACCCTCCGAGGGTAATTTTAAATTTGCATTCCGTCGCGCCAGTGGCGCGGCAGCCAATCTCTTCGATATCGTGTTCTTCGCCGACCGCCCAGAACAGGGCCTCGCGGATCAGGCCGTGGGTCACATGGCAGATCGGGGCCGGGTCAGACTGTCCGCGGGTGGAGGGGGAGGCGTGGTCCACGAAGAGCAGGTTCAGGTCCAGGGTGTGGACGGTGACGCCGCCTTCGCGCGCATCAAGCAGGCGGGCCAGGGCTTCGAGGATCGGCCTGCGGCGCAGTCCCAGCGGCAGGCGTTTCGCCACAGCAGCCTGGGTCCTGACCGAGAGGGGCGCTTCGGTGAGGAGCGGTTCCCACATCCTGCCGCCGATGCGCAGCAGGATGCCGCGCGCCCCGCGCCCGTAATAAGTACGCAGGGCAGCCTGCAACCGCGCATACGCCTCGGCGGCGCGCTCGTCGTCGAGCGGACCAAGGTGTTGAGGGCGTGCCCACTCGGGCGGCAAGCCCGCCCGTTCGAGCACAGTGGACAGCGTCTCCGCGCCCTGGTCAGCCGAAAGGGTCTCGACGAAGCGGAGCAGCACGCGCGAGGGAAGACGCGCGTCCGTCACACCCCGCCCTGTTGCATGGTCAGCACCGGGTATTGCTCGCCGGTACGCGTGAAACCGAGCCGTTCGTACAGGCTCTGCGAATTTTGATTGTCGCCCTGGGTATTGAGCGTGATGCGTCCCTTGCCGCGCCGGCGGGTGTGCTCGAAGAGGTCGGTGATCAGGCCCGCGCCGATGCCGCGCCCCTGCCATTCGGGGCGGACGGCCAGGCGGGCAAGGTGCGCCCCCAACGGGTTACCGGTGCTGATCTGGTAGGCGATGAGACCGTCATCGGTTTCGGCCACGGTGGCGAGGATGGCCTGGGCGTGGGCCTTGTGCAGGGCGTCGAAGGAATTGCGCCACAGCGGGGCGAAGGCGGCCCAATCGACGGCGGTGACGGCAGGCAGGTCGGCGCTGGTCATGCGCCGAATACGAACCCCGCGCGGCATGGGGCGCGGGGCAAAGGAGCGGTCATTCCATTCGTACATAAGGATGGTCTGCTGCAGGGTGAATCCGCTTTCGAGCAGAATCTGTTCGAACCAGGGCTGCATGGCGATGGCAGCCGCCACGGTGGCCTGGCCTGCCGAGAAGATCTCGGCGCGGGCCGCCTGCCATAACGGCGACCAGGCTTCGGGTTCGGGGAGGGTAGCGGAGGAAACGAACAAGCGGATCCAGGCCACGCCGGGCGGGTCCTGCGGACAGGCCAGGGAGGCGGCGATGCGTCGGTCATCCTCCAGCACCCAGTAATGCGGAGAGCCCAGCCAGTCGAGCGGGGCGCGCCAGTCGAGATGACGGTGGACGCGCGGCTCGAAGAACATCAGGTGGGCGATCTGCTGCTGGTCAGCCTGCTCGGCCTGGCGGACCTGTAAACCGACAGTTACCATGTCTTGAAGCGGAGGAAGAATTTGAGGATGCGCTCGAAAAAGGTGGGTTTGGATTTGGCCTCGACCGAGCCGACCATGTTGAGCGCCGACTGGACCACGTCTCCGCGTTTGAGGCGGATGGCGGCGGCCGATTTTTTGACGAAGGCCAGCAGGTCGCCTTCGCCCGCCTGGCTGAGCACCTCGGCGGAACGGTCGTAGGCGGCCAGGGCCTCGTCGGTGCGGCCCAGGGCTTCGAGGGCGGCGGCCTGGTTGCCGAGGGCCATGCCCTGGCGGCGGCGGTCGCCGGCCTGGGCGAAGATCTGGTCGGTGCCGAGGGCGGCTTCCAGGGCTTCGGGCGCCTTGCCCGCCTGGAGCAGGGCCACGCTCAGGTTGTTGTTCATCTCGGCGGCGTCGGCCTGTCCCAGTCCCTGGGCGGCGCGGCGGAACAGGTTGGCGGCTTCGTCATACTGGCCGCGTTCGAAGGCGGTCTTGCCTTGTTGGGAGAGCAGGGCAGGGGTCGGGTCGGTGGTCATGGCAGCTAGAGGGTGATGTCGAGCAGGCCTTCGGCCACGGAGCGCAAGCGTTCTTTGGACATCTCGCTCAGTTTCATGGCGAGCTCGAGATAGGGCTGATTGACGGCCTGACAGATGAAGGCTTGCATCTCCTCGGGCAGTTCGAGGAAGCGCTGGATGTATTTCTGGTCGGTCATCCACTTGCCGACCGGGCCGCTGCGGTCGAAGAAATCTTGCACGCGGGTGCCATACACGCCCAGAATGCCTTCCAGTTCGGGCAGGGGGATGGGGCGCTCACCCAATTCATAGGATTTCAGGCGGGTGGTGGAAATTCCGCAGTTCTCAGAGACGTCCTTGAGCGACAGGTTGGCGCGGTCACGCTCCTGGCGCAGCAGGGCGCCGATCATGCGCTGGCGCACGGGCATCAGCCGCGTGAGGTCCAGGCTGGCGGTGGAGGGGGCGTCGTCCGAAATGGCCTCGCGGCCCCAGAAGTGGCTGATGGGCAGTTTGAGGAAGTACACCAGCACCTCAAGCTCGGGCAGGGACGGAGCGCGGCGACCCTCTTCGTAGGCTTTGAGGATGCCGCGCGATATGCCCATGGCATCGGCGGTTTCCTGCGGGGTGCGGCGCGCAGCCATGCGCGCGTCGCGGATCAGGACGCCGAGCTTCTTGGTGCGGATGACGGTTTGCATGCGATTGTCCATAATGCCTCGCGCGGGTTGTGATGGGTCAGATTATAGCAGAGAACGAAAGCGGGCCTCGTCAACGCCGCTGACGGTTGGCCGCCAGGATATCGGCGGCGGTGGCGCCGAAGACCTCGGGCCCCAGTTTCAGTCCCGAAGCCTGGATGCGGGGATAGAACAGCGGACGGATGCCGGTCGGCTTGAGCGTGCCTTCCACTTTCCCGTCGGTGGCGATGCTGGTCTGGTCGAACTTGAAAATATCGGAGAGCACGATGGTATCGCCTTCCATGCCCGCCACTTCGGTGATGGCGGTGACCTTGCGCGTGCCGTCCTTGAGGCGCGACTGCTGTACGATCAGGTCCACGGCGGCCGAGATCTGCTGGCGCACGACCTTGAGCGGCAGATCCATACCCGCCATCAGCACCATCGTCTCGAGACGCGAAATGGCGTCGCGCGGAGTGTTGGCGTGCAGGGTGGTCAACGAACCGTCGTGTCCCGTGTTCATGGCCTGGAGCATGTCCAGCGCTTCGCCGCCGCGCACCTCGCCGACCACGATGCGGTCGGGGCGCATCCGCAGGGAGTTGCGTACCAGGTCGCGGATGGTGCGTTCCCCCTGTCCGTCGGAATTGGGGGTCTTGGTCTCCAGGCGCACGATGTGGTCCTGTTGCAATTGCAGTTCGGCGGCGTCCTCGATGGTGACGATGCGCTCGTCCTCGGGGATGAACCCAGAGAGCACATTCAGCAGGGTGGTCTTGCCCGAGCCTGTGCCGCCCGAGATGACGATGTTCAGGCGCGCCAGCACGCAGGCATGCAGGAAATCTGCCATCGGCTGGGTGAGGGACCCGAAGCCGATCAACTGCTCGATGGACAGCTTGCCCTTGCCAAACTTGCGGATGGTGATGGACGGCCCGTCGATGGATACGGGCGGCACCACGGCGTTGACGCGCGACCCGTCGGGCAGGCGCGCATCCACGGTGGCGTTGTCGGCGTCGATGCGACGACCCAGCGGCAGGACGATACGCTCGATGATGCGGATGACATGGTCATTGTCGTCGAAGGTGACGGGAGCCTTGGCAAGGCGTCCCTTCTTTTCGATGTAGACCTTCTTCGGGCCGTTGACCATCACCTCGCTGACGTCATCGTCTTCGAGCAGGGGCTGGATCGGCCCGTAGCCGAGCAGTTCATCCAGCACTTCCTTGTAGATGTGGTTGCGCACGTCTTCAGGCAGTTGTAATTTGGTCTGTTCGTAGATACCTTTGAGCCGTTCCAGCACGAACTCGCGGCGGCTGGCGCTCGGCAAAGCTTCGCCCTCCAGGGCGCGGGCGATGGTGTCGATCAGGAATTTCTTGAGCTTGATCATGTCCGCCGCGGTCAGGCGGCCGGTTGGAATGGGAGAAACCATCACGCCCCCTCTTCTTCCAGGGGGATGATCCAGACGATCTGGTCGCGACGCACCGCCAGGAAGGGCGCCTGGTGCAGCACAGACTGTCCGTCGGGCGCAAGCACGCTGGCCTCGGTAATAGCCAGGAAGAATTCATCACGCTCGAGTTCATCCTTGACGCGTTCGTTCTGGCGGATGTGGACGGCGCCGCGGATCAACTGGACGCTGGT
>CALLJA010000140.1 GCA_938008865.1 uncultured Anaerolineales bacterium | reverse complement strand
TACCCGCAGGCGTGGCAGACCAGCACCTCACGCACGTTATCACTGTACCCGCTCAGGTGGTCGAAGGACTGGGATCCAGTGAGCTCCGCGCTCAGGTCGAAACTACCGCAGATCGGGCAAACAGTCTCAGGCATTGTTACCTCCCTGCCAGGTACATCATGTCGATGTGTACGCAGGCATCTTCGTACTTTTGCGAGGCGAACACGGGGCGATCTCCCTGGACGATCAGGTACTCTTGGTACCCATCTGGCTGCTCAGCCAGGTAGACTCGGATACCTTCCAGCTCGTACGCAGTGGCGTACTGCTCCAGCTGCCTGGTGAGCGGCGACTCGTACAGCTTCACGCCATTGCGCAGTTTCATGACCAGTACGGGCTCGGACATTGCGCCTCCTCTACCCTACCTGCTGGAAACACAGCCGCCCATCCAGCACGATGATGGACACTTCCTGGTCACCCAGGGTCACGGTCACGCCGTCAGTGACGGAAGTGGTCACGGTCACGGCAACGGGGCGTTCTTGCACGGGGTCGTACACAGCCAAAACAAGCGCATCCATCGTTTGCTCCTTTATGATCGACTTGATTATTATAGCATAGTTACTGTGTTACGTCAAGGCTTACAGGTAACTACTCAGAAACGGGGCAGCGGGTTGAGGAACTCGGCGTACACGCTACGCGTCTTGGTGACGGCCACCTCTTCACAGAAGATGACTTCCTCCTGCGGGTCGTTGTACGACGCCAGTTTGGCAGCACGCTTGGCTTCGTCCTCATCGTTGGCCCACACAGAGTAGACACGGCGGTGCCCGAAGAAGTCCAGTACGATGATGAACTGGGTCATTGGTTCCTCTCTTTCTCGATGCGTGCAGCTTCCAGGTCGTACTCTTCCTGGGTGATGTAGCCGTCGCTCAGGGAGTTGTCCAGCTCGGCCAGCTCGATGCAGTAGCGGCACATCTCAAAGTTGGCTTCCAGGTGGCCCGTGTCGCGGGTCATCTTGCCACAGACACGGCAGCGGAAGGCACCGCCTCGACCGAAACGATCACGCCTCATTGCCATTGTTCCTCCAGTAAGTCCCATCCCCCACCCTCACCTGGGCACTCGGGCCGCCACCAGCCAGACGGCCAGCCAGGGGCGCACAGGGCCATCTTCACATCGTCGGGTGTGTTCACCTGGTTGACCAGGGTGCAGCCAGTCAGCATCGGCAGGAGCACCAGGAACAGGATCACGAACAGCAGGAAGAGACGGATCGCCAGGACAACACGCTTGCTATGGTTCATACGCTTCTGCTTGTGCATCTACCCCTCCACCTTATCAGCATAGAAGATGTCGCCGTTTTTCTTGTTGACCACGCCCACCAGGTGGTAGACGTCATCCCACTCAGCGCCGCAGGCAAGGCAGGACATCTCCTGGAAAGCCGAGCCAGCCATGATCTCAACCTCGTGGCCCTCGATCTGGGTGCTGCCGCAGATAGGGCACTCACAGCCGTCACCAAGAACGTACTTGTTCACTTTGTTTTGGGTCAGTCGCTTGGTCATGCTTCCTCCAGGTTCGGGTTGATGTAGTTAGTCATGAGGGTGCCTAGTGAGTTTGTGCGCAGACCAGGTACCTCCATATCCACCACGTCACGCACGTGCTTGGGCAAGTCGTCGATAGGTATGTGCTTCCAACCACGCTTGATGAAGTAGTACTCACCATTGCCCGCGATAAAGCTCAGGTCGTTTTTCTGGCAGTATGGCACCACGCAGTCGTTGCGCCGTGCATCAGCAACGGTAAACACTACTTCCAGGTACTCGTCGAACGCTCGGTCAAGCTGCTCGCTGGATGATTGATTCTGCATGTTTCCTCCAGTCCAGACTCAGACAGGCTAGTCGTCGATGCGGATCACGTCGAAGTCGCCCCAGGGCAGGTCACACACGTCAACGTTTTCGACTGGGCCGACCGTCTTCACGAAGAACAGCAGCTCCTCGTTGGCGATACGGTCGAGCAGCTCAGCCAGCTCGGGGTTACCAGACGCCTGGGCAGCGTTGGCCGCCTGCTGGATAAGAGCTTTCACAGTGCCAACCATTTACGCCTCCTCGTTATCCCAGTCTTTGACGATCCCCAGGTCTTCGGTCAAGCCGTCAGCCAGGTGAGCGACGCCCCCTACGATGTTGACCAGGGGAGCACCCCGCAGCAGCAGGTCGATAGCCCGTGCCACGTCGTAGTCACCATTGGCGTGCACCTTGTGGTACACCCAGCTCAAGAGTGCTTCAGTGTCGTTGGTCATTATGCAACCTCCTCTTCCTTGATCGGTTCCAGGCGTTCAGCCGCAGCCGTGGCTTCTTCGACAGCGTAGTCGTACCCGTACAGCCCCCACAGGCGGTCAACTTCCTCGCCGTCCTGGTCGGTGATGGTGTAGCCATACACGTTGCCACTCAGGTACTGGCCGTACTCCTTGACTTCGGCCAGCAGGGCCTTCTCGACACGGGCCAGGGCGTTCTTGGTCAGCCGCTTGATGCCCTTCTCCTCCGCCAGGATGGCGCGGGTGACGAAGACCCAACCAACCAGCCCGCTGTCCCAGGCGGCGTGCTGCCAGTACGGCGAAGGACGGTACGCGCTCAGGGCCAGGCAGCTGTGGTCGTACAGGTACAGCGGGATTGCCAGTGCCACTTCCTTCGGCCCGCTCTCGATCCACTCACGGAACAGGTGCGGATCGCTCACCACGTCGCCGATTTCGTACTGCTCACCGCCGACGCGCACATACTTGCTTGATGCGCCGTCGCGCAGCCGCTTGGCAGCAGTATACTTGTCGTCACCCAGGTCGTAGCGGCGGTGAAAACAGGCCATGATGCCGACGTTCGACCACTCGCGGGGAGACTCGTACCCCTCATCCCGCTTGATCTCAACCGTGTAGCCGTTCACTTCAAAGGTTTCGACTGCGTCGCTCATTGCTGCCTCCTGGTTGTCTGCTCGATTACTTACGACTTGATTATTATAGCATACTTATTACGCACCGTCAAGGTTTCCACGTGGAAACTATTGGCGATAGATGTACCAGGTATCGCCGCCATAGTTGCGGGCCAGGTACTCGATCTCGGCCTTTTCGTCTTCGGGGAGCATCTCGAAGGGGGCGCCAGCCTCTTCGGCAAGCATCCGCAGGATGCTGTCATAGGTCAAGGTCTCTTCCTCTTCGACACCGTCATAGCCAGCCAACGCGGAGCCTCGGTCGATGTCACCTTCCAGATCAGCCACATAGGCCTTTTCGTCAAAGTACTGGCGCAGGTTCGAGGGCACCTCACGCAAGGTCTCATCTGCCAGGTTGCGAGCGTACTCCGTGAGCTTGCGCTCGGCGTCGTCATCGTCGATCACCAGGTACTCGCGTCCGTGGTGCGAGTACACGTCGCCGTACTCGTGTTCGATGTTGATCGGATCAGTGCCCATGAACTGGGCCAGGGCCAGGGTTTGGCTATCGTAGTCAAGCATTACGCCACCTCCACAGTTTCAGGGATGCGCACGGGGCGCAGGATGATGCCTTCCTTGAAGGGCACCGACTCGCCAGTTTCCTGGTTCCAGACGTACCAGGCGCCAGCCTTCTGGAAGACGGCCCACCCGATAAACTCAAGGCGGTCATTGATGCGGCGCTTGGTGGTGTTGGTCTGCCAGCCGCCGTTGAAGCACTGAACGTACTTACCCTGAGCGTCGATCCCCTCGCGGGTTACGATCGTTTCGTGGTATTGCTGAACGATTTCGCCGCCTTCGTGGCGGAAGTTAGTAGCGACTTTGCTCATGCGTGCCTCCTATCGGGCGAACACGATTGCGCGGAGCGCGGCACCGCGCTTGCTGGTGGCCCAACGGTACTGCTTGGGCGTGTACGAGTCGAAGAAAGCCTCCCCTACTTCGGCGGGCGACAGGGCCAGGAACTCCAGCAGGGCTGCTTGGGCCTCGGGGCCGACAGGGTTGATGCCCACTTTGGGGTAGAAGTCGTCGCCGTCAAAGATGAGCACGTTGCGATCATAGAAGCGGTACCCAACCACTGCGTGCCCGTCCGTCGTATACCGCCCCAGGTGGTACATCTCAAGCCGAAAGCCGTTGACGCGCCAGGTTGAGCGGGGAGTATTATCCATATACGACCTCATGCGGGTTGATCCCCAGGTCGGCGCAGATGTTGCGGTGCGCCTGACTGCCGATTGCGGCATTGGCGACCAGCGCGGCGAAGGCGTCGACCTTCGCGGACTTGCGGCCATCCTTCAAGAACATGCGGATGGTACGCGCCTGGCCGTTGCGTCCGAAGGTCACGTCGGCTGCGTAGGGAGCATCCAGGCCCAGGGGGCTCACGTGCGCCGAAGGCGGGTTGATCGTGATCGAAAGGTCAAAAGGCACTTGCATGATTACCTCCGTGTTTTTGTGCGTGATTGGTACCGACTGGATTATTATAGCATCGAAACTCGTACCCGTCAAGGGTAAACGTCAGACTGATTTTTTGGGCAGGGTCAGGTCATGCCCCGCATCGTGCAGGTTATCCAGCATGCGCGTGAGCAGGCCCGCCAGGCCGTCGAAAAGCTCAGCCGTGCGGTGGTCGCCGTGCACGAACAGTTCACCAGCTTGGTGAACAAGGGCCAGGTACTGGCACCGCAACAACAGCGGATTGACGTAGCCGACGCCATTCATGTACACGCTTTCCGCTTGCTCCACGGCCACCATGTCGACGGCGTCCAGGCTAAGACAGCCATTATCATCTTCCCATTCGAAGTATTCCATGCGTGCCTCCCTATGACTTGAAAGCTCGAACAAGATCAAGGCGCTTGGCTGCCGCCCCACTCGGGGCCCGCTGCCTGACGGCCAGGTCGTAGCCGATTGATTGAAGCTCGGCCAGCAGGTCGGCGTACTCGGCAGGCGTGGCCGCATCGGTCAC
>CALLJA010000139.1 GCA_938008865.1 uncultured Anaerolineales bacterium | reverse complement strand
GTTTGTCCCAAAAGAATAAGGTTTTTGTTGCATCTGTTGAAATAGTTTTGTGGCTTGTTTGTATTCTTTCAATGGTTTGGTTATGGGATCGTTGGATGCTGGAGGGTCCGCATGGGCCGTATCGCTGGGTGGGCATGGACTTCGCTCCGTTTTGGGTCGGTGTGCGTGAGATGTTCCACGGTGCGAATCCCTACGGTCCCGAAACCACTTTAAAAATCCAACAGGTGGTTTATGGCGGTCCCGCCTTGGGCGAGGACCCGATGATGTTCGTCTATCCAGCCTGGCTGTTTCTCATTATTGCACCTTTCTCGTTATTACCATATCAGTGGGCGGCCATTCTCTATATTGGGATACTGTTATGGGCTATGTTGAATTTCCTGTATCAACTGGCGCTCGCCCTGGGACGGAAGAATTTTCTGGCGCAATCATTATGGCTGGTGTGGATTCTGCTGGGCGGCTTGCCGTTTTTAGTCATTTCTGTGACGAAGGGACAGCTTGGTTATCTCAGCCTGTTGGCTTTGTTCGGCGCGTATTCCTTGTGGAAAAAGCGGCCTGTGATGGCTGGCATGATCCTGGGTCTGGCGCTGATTAAACCGACTGTCACAGTGATTCCCGTGGCAGTATTCTTGTTGTGGGTTCTGCTGGAGAAAAACTGGAAGTTTCTTGCGGGGTTTGCTGGGCTGATGGCGGTTTTATTGAGTGCCAGCCTGCTGGCGGTTGGAAATTGGTTTCCAGGGTATTTTGGAATGTTGGGAATCAAGGGCGGCATGTCCGCTTTCTGGAGCCTGGAAATTTTGCCGACACCGTGGAATATCCTGTACGCCGTTTTGTTCATCGGCCTGGGGGCATTCTCGTTCTATTCATCTCGAAAGCGAAAAAATACGGGATGGTTTTCGGCGGCTGTTTTGATGGGTATTGCGCTGACCCCCATGCGTTGGATGTACGATCTGTTTCTTGGAATTTTGGTTCTGACTGAGAAAAAAGAATACTCCCTGTCTCAGACTGTTGCTGCTGCAATTGCCGTCCTTTCACCCTGGGTATTGATCTTCTTCCCCGAGGCGGATCGTTGGAACGCAGCCGTGATTGGCATCCCGTTGATTTGGGCGCTGACTTGGTTTGTGCTGTTTACAAACAACGAGGTGAACACACTGGAGTCCTGACTTATCTCACGTGCGATATAATCCCCTGCATGCCCGTTGAACCCCTGGCACCCCCTGTGTGGGTGAATACACCGCAGTCCCTGGCGCGCATGGCCGCGGACCTGGCCTCCCAGCCGCGCATTGCCGTAGATACCGAATCGAACAGCCTGCATGCCTATCGTGAGCGCGTCTGCCTGATCCAGTTTTCCACGCCCAAGACCGATTATCTCGTTGACCCGCTCATCCTCGCCGACCTGAGCGAGCTGACCCCGATTTTTGCCGACCCCACTATCGAAAAGATTTTTCACGCCGCCGAATATGACCTGATCTGCCTGCGGCGCGATTTTGAGTTCACCTTCACCAACCTGTTTGACACTATGCAGGCCGCCCGTATCCTTGGCTATCCTGCCGTCGGCTTGGACAAATTGCTGGACGAGAAGTTTGGCATCAAAGTCGACAAGCGCCACCAGAAGGCGGATTGGGGCGCGCGTCCGCTCAAGCCCGACCAGATCCACTACGCCCGTTTCGACACGCATTACCTGTGCGACCTGCGTGACGTCCTGGAGCGCGAAC
>CALLJA010000138.1 GCA_938008865.1 uncultured Anaerolineales bacterium | reverse complement strand
CGATCGTCCCTGCCGTGTGCAGGAAGGCCGTGGCGCAAAAGATGCGGCGGTGACGTTCGCCCGCATATTTGACGATATTGACCAGGAACGACATGTTACCGCCGTGCCCGCTCATGAAATAGAAACGGTCAAAGCCGCGCGCGACGAGCACATCGATGACCGCCAGCCAGAAATCCTCGAAGGCCCGTCCGCCCGCGTTGAGCGTGGCCGCAAATGACGAGCGATGCGTGCTAACCCCGTACGGCATGGCGGGCAAAGCTTCACTGCGTGTAGCCACTTGAGACACAATACCTTGTGCAATAGAGTCAATAATGATGGTATCCACCGAGAGGGGCAGGTGGTAGCCATGCTGCTCCGTGTGGCCGATGGGAATCAGGATCACTTTTCCGCGCGCGGAGTCTGGCGGCAGGAGCATCGGGCGCGCGTAATGAGATGGATTGGGAAGTGATATTCGAGATTCGATATTGGGGATGGATGCGAAGGACTGAGGATCGAGTCCCTGCGGCGCGAGATAGTAGACGCGTGTAAAGCCATCGTCACGCAGGCTGTCGAGCAGATTGGCCACGTACTGGCCGAGGATCGCCTCAGGGACAGCCAGCCCGCTGCCGCGCCAGCCGAACGGGATCGGCGGCAATAACCCCGCGCGCGGCGGATTGCCCAGGGCGGACGCTAGTTGGGTGAGGTCATATCCCGTGCCCAATGGGATGACCAGCGGTAGGTCACGCGGCAGGTCAGCCACTTCGGGCCAGGTCAATTCATCGTAGGCAAAGAAGTCGGTCATGCTGTTTTATCCAATCTTTGTTTTGCGTGTAGCCAATTTATACAAAAAAAATATACCGCCTTACCGATTCAAATAGAAAACATCCCAAACTCTTCCATATACCGCACCAACCCGCCTGGCAACTCCCTGCCCGACAAGTTTAGGACCATGAACTCCTCGTCCACCCCATACTCATTTTGCAGGCCAAAGGCGCTGGCGGTCTGAAAGCCAAAGCGGTGATAATACTCGGGGCTTCCCAACAGGACGATAAAATCATATCCATCCGTCTTGACCTCGACCAGGCTGGCGCGGATCAACTTCGAGCCGACGCCCTGGTTCTGGAATTCAGGTTTGACCGCCACAGGCGCAAGTCCCAACCCATGCGAGGGCAGGGGCGTGGTCACGGGGCTGTACAGCACATGACCGAGAACCGTGTCCTGTTCATCGACAGCAACGTAGGAATAGATGGCCTTGCCGTTGGCGCGCAGAGCGTCCACCAGTCGGGCCTCAGCATCCGTGCGAAAAGCCGAGGCGTTCAGGGCGTGGATGACGGGGATGTCTTTGGGTTGTTCGGGGCGGATGAAGATGTTCATTTTTGTTCACCATGTAGGGGCGACCCGACAGGCTGGTCGTGCTTCTGATCAATCAAGGCGGGTCGCCCTTACGGTTATGGCAGCAAATACCAATCCAGGAATCGCTCGACGCGTTCGTACACGTCGGTCAGATTTTCACGGCGTAGGAACCCGTGTGGTTCGTCGTCGTAGGTCTTGTACTCGAAGGTCTTGTCTTCGCGCTTCAGAGCCTCGACCCATTCTTCCGAGGCTTCAGGCGGGACGATGTCATCCAGCAGGCCGTGCAGCACCAGCACAGGCTTCTGCACGTTCTTCACATTGTACAGCGGCGAGCCGTCGAGATAGGCCTGTCGGTTTTTGGCGGGGTGACCGAGGAAGATCTCGGTGTACAGGCGCAATTCGCGGTTGCACTGTGCCCACGAGCTGACCAGGTTCGAGTCGCCGTATTTGGCCACGCCGCAGGCGAACAGATACTCGGGGTCACGCGACAGTGCGGAGACGGTCATATAGCCGCCGTAGCTGCCGCCCAGGATGGCGATGCGCGTCGGGTCGATCCACGGCAGCGTGCGCA
>CALLJA010000137.1 GCA_938008865.1 uncultured Anaerolineales bacterium | reverse complement strand
CGCGCCACCGCAGCCATCGCGTCGAAGCGCGCGGCGCAACTGTACGGCATGAGAATCCTCGAAGAAGGCATCGAGGACAACCAGGAAAATTACACGCGTTTCCTGGCTATCTCACGCGCGGACAAACAACCCGAAGGCGAGGCCAAGACCTCCATCGTATTCACGCTCAAGAATCAGCCTGGCGCGCTCTTCAAGGCGCTGAGCGTCTTCGCCCTGCGCGACATCGACCTAGCCAAGATCGAATCGCGTCCGCTGGCGGGCAAGCCCTGGGAGTACCTCTTCTACGTGGACTTCATCGGCGCGGTCAACGAGGAAGCCGCCAAGCGCGCGCTCGACCACCTCAGCGAATACGCCGTCATGCTGCGCGTGCTGGGGTGTTATCAAAGGTATAAAGCTTAACGCCATTGCGACGGCCCTTGCAGCGCCCGCAAGGGCAGGTGAGCAACCTCCTCATTAATTAAGAGTTTCCACAAAACATCAGATTGCTTCGTCGGGTTTCGATGCTGCGCATCTCAACCCTCCTCGCAATGACGGGAATTTTGCTTCTTGACACATTCCCCTATGATGCGTAGAATAGCGCCCAACATGAACCTGTCTCACCGCTATTATTTTGCGTGGTACTTTTACGGCTTCCAGAACTCGGTTGCCGTTGGTGGCGCTTAAGCGGTAGGCAGAACACGCATACCCAGGTACGAAGAGCGAGCCAATCGGCTCGCTCTTTTCATTTCCCCTATCCCCCCATTTTGAACGGCTCTTCGTTCCAAATGGGGGGAACAAGGGGGGCTCACAGGAGGCACCATGACCACTCGCGGCATCCGCGGCGCGACCACCGTCACCGCAGACGCAAAAGACCAGATACACTCGGCCACCCAGGAATTGCTGACGTCCATCGTGGAGGCCAACCCCACGCTGCGAACGGAGGACATCGCCTCGGCGGTCTTCACCGTCACCGACGATATTAGCGCGACTCACCCCGCGCTGGCCGCCCGTCAGATCGGCTGGGACCTCGTCCCGATGCTGTGCGCCCGCGAGATTCCCGTGCCTGACAGCATGCCGCTGTGCATCCGCGTGCTGATCCACTGGAACACGGAGATGCCGCAGTCCGCCGTCCAACATGTCTACCTGCGCGACGCCGTCAAATTGCGGCCCGACTTGGCTGCCCGCGCATAAACCCAAGAGGAGCAATCACCATGATGATCATTATGAAGGCCAGCTCCACCCCGCAGGAAGTCGAGCGCGTGGTCGACAAGATTAAGTCGCTGGGCCTGGCCGTCCATCTATCCCAGGGCGTCGAAGCCACCATCATCGGCGCCATCGGCGAAACCCACAGCATCCCCACCGACCAGTTCGAGGTCATGGACGGGGTCGAGACCGTCCAACGCATCACCCAACCCTACAAGCTCGCCTCGCGCCAATTTCATCCTGAGAACTCAATATTTTCCATAGACGGATTCACCGTCGGCGGGGACGAGATCGCCGTCATTGCGGGACCTTGCTCGGTCGAGAGCCGCTCACAGATCCT
>CALLJA010000136.1 GCA_938008865.1 uncultured Anaerolineales bacterium | reverse complement strand
CCTCGATCTTCTGGTCGTCGAGCAGCAGCCCCGCGATGTCGTCGAAAGTGGTCGGGTCGCGGAAGGCTCCCAGAGCCAGCGCGGCCTGGATGCGCACCTCGGGTTCGGGGTCTTTGAGGGTGTGGAGCAGCGGTGGGAGGGTCTGCGGTTCGCCGAGTTGTCCAAACGCGGCGCAAACCCGCGCGCGGACGGTATAAAACTCGCCTTGCAGCGCGTCTAACAACGCAGGCAGGGCCGAGCGGTCTTTGGTCTGGGCGAGGATGTCCACACATTGGGCGCGCACAAGCGGATGCGCGCTTTTCAGCGCCGCGACCAGGGCGGGGGTGGCGGCGGGTCCGATGCGGACGAGAATCCGCCCGAGGATCGGAGGCAGGTTCGGGTCCCGACTCTGGAGCGCTTCGATCAGGGTAGGGGCCGCATCCGCTCCCAGGCGGATCAGTTCCTGGGCCGCCCGCTCCCGTTTGGTCGGATCGGTCAACTGCCCGATCCATTTTTTTGCGTCATTCAGTCCGCCAGTAAACCAGTTCATATACCTATTTTACACCTATCAAAAAGAGAGCATTTGATAGAAAAATGGACTAAAATTCTCTGATATAATGCGGCGTTTGCCTCTTCTCAAGCATAACGCCAGGCAGACCCTGGTGTTTTCGTTTGCGACCCTCACGGGCCTTATGGCACGTATCTCAGTGGAGTGAAAGATGAAGAAAGAACAATTACTCGATCTGTATTACCAAATGGTTTTGATCCGCCGCGTGGAGGAACGCGGTGCCGAGCTGTATCAGGCTGGCAAGATTGGCGGTTTCATGCATCTGTACATCGGGCAGGAGGCCGTTTCGACGGGGTTGATCGCGGCTCGTGAGCCGCGCGACCGCGTGATCACGGCCTATCGCGACCACGGCGTGGCGTTGAACTGCGGCATTTCGTCCAATGAAGTGATGGCGGAATTGCTCGGCAAGGCCACGGGCATGTCCAAGGGCAAGGGCGGCTCGATGCACATGGCCGACACCTCGAAGAACATGTGGGGCGGACACGCCATCGTGGGCGGGCACCTGCCCATCGCCTCGGGCCTGGCGCTGGGCGACCAGTACGCGGGCAACGACAACGTCACCATCTGCATGTTCGGTGACGGCGCGACCAATATCGGTTATTTCCACGAGGCCTTGAACCTGGCCAAGACCTGGGGGTTGCGCGTGCTGTGGGTGTGCGAGAACAACCAGTACGGCATGGGCACGGCCGTCGAGCGCGCTTCGGCGGTGACCGAGATCCGCCAGAAGGCCGAAGGCTACGGCATGAAGAACGGCCAGGCCGACGGCATGGACGTGATGAAGGTCTACGAGGCCGCCAGGGAAGCCATCGACTACATCCGCAAGGAAGGCCAGCCCTACCTGCTCGAGGTGGACACCTACCGCTTCCGCGGTCACTCGATGGGCGACCCCGAACGTTACCGCAAGGCGGAGGAAGTCAAACAGTGGCAGGAGAACGACCCGATTGGCATCTTCAACAAGTACCTGCTCGACAAGAAGGCTGCCACGCGCAAGCAGTTGGATGAGATCGAGGCCCGCGTGGAAGAGGAAGTGACCAAGGCGGTGGAATTCGCCGAAGCCAGCCCCGAGCCGACGATGGAAGACCTGTTCAAGGACATTTACGCGGATAATTAACACCAAGGACACGAAGTACACAAAGGAAAATCCAAGGAAATGCGATTCGTTGATCAGTCGTCCAACCTTGGTGACCTTAGTGCCCTTTGTGGTTAAAGGATTTTACACATGGCAAAGATCACAATGCGCGAGGCTATCTCGCAAGCTCTTATGGAAGAAATGGACCGCGACCCCGCCGTCTTCATCCTCGGCGAGGAAGTCGGTGTGTGGGGCGGCACGTACGCTGTCACCAAAGGTTTCTACGACAAGTACGGCGCGGCGCGCGTCAAGGACACGCCCATCGCCGAGAACGCCATCCTCGGCGCGGCCATCGGCGCAGCCATGGTCGGTCAGCGCCCCATCGCCGAGTTGATGACCATCAACTTCGCCTTCTCCGCGATGGACTATATCGTCAACCAGGCCGCCAAATTACGCTACATGTTCGGCGGACAGTTCACCCTGCCGATGGTCATTCGCGCGGTGGGCGGCGGCGGGCGTCAATTGGGCGCCACGCACTCGCAGACTCCCGACGCCATCTTCGCGCACTTCCCTGGCCTGAAAGTCGTCAGCCCGGGCACGCCCGAGGATGCCAAGGGCCTGCTCAAGAGCGCGATCCGCTCCAACGACCCGATCCTGTTCATCGAGCACGCCACCATGTACCAGGTCCGCGGCGAAGTGCCCGAGGGCGAGTACACCATCCCGATCGGCAAATCCAAGGTCCAGCGCCCAGGCAAGGACCTGACCATCGTCACCTACTGCAAGGGCCTGGAGCTTTCGATGAAGGCCGCCGACGAACTCGCCAAAGAAGGAATCGAGGCCGAGATCGTCGACCTGCGCACCCTGCGCCCGCTCGACATGGAACCCGTGCTCGAGTCATTCAAGAAGACCAACCGCGCCATCGTGGTCGAAGAAGGCTGGAAGTCCTACGGCGTCGGCAGCGAGGTTGTCAGCCGCATCTACGAAGAAGCCTTCGACTACGTTGACGCGCCCATCCTGCGCGTGGCGCAAAAGGAAGTCCCGCTGCCCTACAACCGCACCCTCGAACAGGCCGCCCTCCCGCAGGTGCCCGACATCATTGTGGCGGCAAAGGAGGTCTTGAAGTAATGGCCGAAACCATCAACATGCCCAAACTTGGCTTCGATATGGCCGAGGGTCTGCTGGTCCGCTGGGTCAAGCAGGTGGGCGAACCCATCAACAAAGGCGACGTGCTGGCTGAGATCGAAACCGACAAGGCCACCGTTGAAGTGGAATCCTCCGTCAGCGGCGTAGTGCTGCAACTGATCGCGGAGCAAGGCACGATGGTGCCCGTCAACGCGCCGATTGCCGTGGTGGGCGAGGCGGGCGAGAAGGTGGAAAGCAAGACCGTGGACAGTGGACCGAAGACGGAAGTCAAAGCCGAAAGCAAGACTCCTGCGCCTGCTGCGCCTCAGACCGCCCCGAAAACTGCTCCCGTTGCTCAGGCCGCGCCTGCCCAGAGTGCTGGTCCCGTTAAAGCCAGTCCGCTGGCACGCAAGATCGCTCGTGAGAACAACGTCAACCTCGCGTCGATCCAGGGCAGTGGACCCAACGGCCGCGTCGTCCGCAAGGACGTCGAATCTGCGCTTTCTTCTGGTCAAACGTCAAAGGTCGAAAGTCGCCCATCCACCCAACCAATTCCCAATTACCAATTACCGATCTCCACTGAAGACAAAGTCGTTTCCACCACCAAACTGCGCCAGGCCATTGGCCGCCGTTTGGTTGAATCGAAGACCACCATCCCGCACTTCTACGTGACGCACGAATACAAGATGGAAGCGTTGATGGACATGCGCAAGCAGATCAACGCCTACCTGCCTGAGAACGAGAAGGTCTCGGTCAACGACTTCATCGTCAAGGCTGTGGCGCTGACCCTGCGTCAGTTCCCCAACCTGAACGCGACCTTGAATGGCAACGAGATTGTGCAGTTCGGCCACGTCAACGTGGGCGTGGCGGTCACCGTCCCCGGCGGCCTGATGACCGTGGTGGTCAAGGATGCCGACCAGAAACCCCTGCGCCAGATCTCGGGCGAGGTCAAGTCCATGGCGGGACGCGCCCGCGATGGCAAGGTCAAGCCCGAGGACGTGGATGGCTCGACCTTCTCCACCTCCAACCTCGGCATGTACGACGTGGACGAGTTCATCGCCATCATCAACCCGCCCGAGGCGGCCATCCTGGCCATCGGTTCGGCTCGCGAGGTGCCTGTCATCGAAGGCGGACAGGTCAAAGCGGGCTGGCGCATGAAGGCCACCATCTCCGTCGACCACCGCGTCAGCGACGGAGCGGAGGCGGCCCAGTTCATGCAAAAACTGGCGGAGTTCCTCGAAAGTCCCGTGCGAATGTTGGTCTAAAGAGAAAACTCCTGAAGTCGAAAGACCTCAGGAGTTTTTTGTCGCTTGACGCAGAAAGCAATCTATCTGCAAGTAATCGTAACGAACACTTCCGCGGCTTCGGATTTGCCCGCCGCATTGACGGCCTGGATCGTATACGTGTAATTCGCGCTGTAGCGCTTGTAGGGGGTCGTGATGGTGATGGTGTCCTTATACTCGGTGGTGCCCGCATCCAGAGACGCCAGGAGGTCTCCGTCTCTGTTGATCTCGAAACCAGTTTCGTTGCCCGAACTGTCATCCCAGGAAAGGTTTGCGACGAATATGTATTTGTAGTTCACGTAGGAATGGGCAACAGTCTTCGTGCAAGTGGCGTTTACGACGAAGTTCGCAGGCGCGTTGGGGGCGGCTGCTGCGGCTAGGGTGGCGGTCGCTTCTACAGGGATGGGGGTTTCCGTTGCAGCGGGCTGCTGCGCTTCCACCGTCTGCGCCACAAAAGTGGCCATCTGGTCTTGAGCCTGCTGGGTGACTGCGCTGGTATCGGGCGCAGCCGTGGGCGGGACTGATACAGCCGTGGGAGCGCTCGAAGTGAACGAGCAAGCCAGGGTCAAAAAAATGACCAGGACCAAGCCGA
>CALLJA010000135.1 GCA_938008865.1 uncultured Anaerolineales bacterium | reverse complement strand
TCGACAAGCTCGACAAACATGTCTTTCCCTACCTCGGCAGCCCCATGACCGCCGCCGACGTGCTCGAAGCAGGTCCCACCGACGTGATCATCGCCACGGGCTCCACCTACCGCCGCGACGGCCTGGGCCGCGCCCTGCATCAGCCCGTCCCTGGCTGCGACCTGCCGAACGTCTTCACGCCCGACGACCTGATGTCGGGCAAACTGCCCACGGGCCGCGTGCTGATCTACGACGACGACCATTACTACATGGGCGGCGTCCTGGCCGAATTGCTCGCCCAAAACGGCTGCGAAGTGACCATCGCCACGCCCGCGCCCTCGGTCTCATATTGGACTCAATTCACTTTGGAGATGGACAAGATCCATGCGCGACTCAGACGCCTGGGCGTGACCCTGCTCCCGCAGCACATCCTGACCCGCATCGCCCCCGCGGCTGCCACCGTCAAACAGGTCATCACCTCCGCTGAAACCACTCTCCCCGCCGACGCCGTGCTGCTGGTCACCGACCGCATCCCCAACGACGGCCTCTACCGCGAACTCCAGCCTGCCCTGGCCAGCGGAAGACTCAAGTCCCTGCGCGTCATCGGTGACGCCGAAGCGCCCAACATCATCGCCCAGGCGGTCTTCAGCGGCCACCGCGCCGCGCAGGAATTCGACGAAGCCGTCGATCCCGCTGTCACGCCTTTCAAGGTGGAACGCCTGCCCGTGTGGGATTAGGGTTCTTCGTCCTGAGCGGAGGGCCGAGCGTATGCTGCAAGGCCGAAGTCGAAGGACGTTTTTACACCCAAAATAAAAAGAGCGCTCGTTCGAGCGCTCTTTGCCTTGCTAGTACTGGATGCCCTTGGGCAGGGTCTTGGCCGCCTCGACCCATTTCTGGATCACCGACAAGCCAGGCAGTTTGTTGACCTTGTTCTTCTCCGCGTTGACCTTGGCCAGCGTCTCGGCCAGGGCCTCGGGTTTGCGTTTGGCCAGTTCGCGGACGGTGTCCACGCCCGCGGCTTCCAGCAGGTCGGAGTACTGCGCGCCGATGCCAGGCACGCGGAACAGGTCCGCGCGGTTGACCCAGTCCAGGATGACCTGTTCGCTGAAGCCAGTCGCTTCGGCCAGTTCCTTGCGGCCTTTGGGGGTGGCGCCCTTGCTCAACAGGCTTTCGGTGGTGAAGATACCCGCAGCGCGTAGCTTCTTGGCGAAGGCTTCGCCGATCCCCTCGATCTCAGTGATGGTAGGCATGGTTATGATCTCCTTTTCCAAAGATATTCATATCTTAGCCGATTCGACTTGTAAAATCAACACTTTCCACAAGTTTTACCCGAACAGACCGCCGCAGGAGAACCCGCAGACCCGCATCCCTCAAAGGGTGGTAGACTTTCAGCCCCGACATCCCTTGCATCCTACAGAGGTCCCTTGGAAAATTCATCCGCTTCCCGCGACCCGTATGCCGCCTTTCGGCATCGCGAT
>CALLJA010000134.1 GCA_938008865.1 uncultured Anaerolineales bacterium | reverse complement strand
CGGTCTTCCTTGAGCGTGATGGTGGACGGCTCAGTGCGGGGGTTGTAGAAGCCCAGGATTTCCAAAAAACGGCCATCGCGCGGGGCTTCCTTGTCCGCGGCAATGATGCGGTACGAGGGCTGGCCCTTGAGACCGACACGGCGTAAACGAATACGTACCATCGAGAACGTTCTCCTTGTGTTGAAAATGCGAATTCGGTGTGCAGCCTTCGTTCGCGAGAGAGGGGTGCGTGTAAAGGTCACGCGCTCACGGGCGGAAACTACAGCGGCATATTGTACCAGACTTTACGACGAGAGAGTAAATGAAATGCGCGTTCCGCCCTCGATCCGATTCTCCGCGCGGATCATGCCGCCGTGCGCCTCGACCAGCACTTTGGCGATCGCCAGCCCCAAGCCCATGCCGCCCGAGTCGCTGGATTTATAAAAGCGCTCGAAGACATGCAACAGATCGGCAGGCGGGATGCCTGGACCGTCATCCTCCACGACCACGCTCAGGCCGTCATAGCGGACGCGGATCGTCCCACCGACGGGCGAATAGCGCAGAGCGTTGGCGATCAGGTTTTGCAGGACTTCGCGCACGCGCACGGGATCGACCTCCACGGGCGGAGCCTCAACGAGGGAAGTCTCCAGTTTAACGGAACCCGCCTCGGCCCTGGACCCGAAGCCTGTCACCGTTTCACGGATCAGGTCGGCCAGATCGGTCGGTTCCCGTTTCACCTGCAACGTCCCGCTTTCGGCCAACGCCAGCGTGCGCAGGTCGTCCACGAGGCGCGAGAGTAGTTGCGTCTCCTCCAGGATGGACTTGAACTGCTCCTCGTCGGCGGGATACAGGCCATCAAGCATGCCCTCCACGTTGCCCCGAATGACCGTTAGCGGGGTGCGCAGTTCGTGGGTGACGTCGGCCAGCATGGCGCGGCGCTGACGGTCGCTGGCCTGCAATTTCTCGACCATCGCATTGAGGCCGCGTACCAACGAGCGCGTCTCGGGCCAGCCTTTTTCTTCGACGCGCACCGAGTAATCCCCTTCCGCGACCTTCTCGGAGGCGGCCAGCATCTCATCCAGCGGAACGGACATGCGGCGCATGCGCACCGTGGCAAAGCCCATGACCGCCACAGTAAACAGCGCGAACACCGCGCCCGCGGGGATCAGCAGCCAGGAGAATGAGTCGAAAACAAAATGCGTTACCCCGAAGTAATTCAGGGCATAGATGAATGCAAACAGGAATACCGCCGTGCCGACGAAATTGAAGAATCCGAACAGGCAGCCGAACCTGCGTGAGAACGGCGTGCGGCGCCCCCGCCAGGGACGATGTATCGGCGGCCAGGGTTCGTTTTCTGGCCACCAGGGTGGGCGGTGGCGTTGGGGGAAATTGTTGAGAGGGGTCATAGGGTTGGGAGATGGGGAAATTGGGAATTGGTAAATCGGGAATCGGGGGATTATCGGTCGGCGAATTTGTAGCCGACTCCGTATACGGTCAGAATATATTTCGGCTCGCCAGACTTGACCTCGATCTTGCGGCGGATGTTCTTGATATGTGCATCGATGGCGCGCTCATACGATTCAAAGGCCACGCCGTGGATGGCGTCCAGTAATTGGGCGCGGGTGAAGACGCGCCCGGGCTGACGGGCCAGGGCAGCCAGCAACTCGAACTCGGTGGGAGTCAACTCCTCGATGCCCCGCCCTTCTGCGGTGACGCGCAGGCGCGGGATGTCGAGCGTCAGGTCGGCGGCGCGAATCAGGTCAGGCGAGGTCGTGGCAGAGATCTCCAAGCGGCGCAGGACCACGCGCACGCGTGCCACCAGTTCCTTGGGGCTGAAAGGCTTGGTCATGTAATCGTCCGCGCCCAGTTCGAGGCCGATTAACTTGTCGGTCTCTTCGGCGCGGGCGGTCAGCATGATGATGGGCGCGTCGGAGGTTTTGCGAAACTCGCGGGTGAAGTCGAGTCCATCCATGTGAGGCAGGCCTAGGTCCAGGACGATCAGGTCGGGCTTCTCGGTCTTCGCCAAAGACAGTGCTGCGCGTCCATCATTGGCTACGCGCACAGCATACCCAGCCCGTTCGAGGTAATCTCGCACGAGCTGGGTGATCTTGGGTTCGTCGTCGACAACCAGGATGGTTTTCATGGGTTTTGTAGGGGCGGGATAACCCCGCCCCTACGTCGGATTATATTATTCTTTCTTGTCCTCAGCGGGTCTCTCTCCGTGCGCGCGCTTGTGCCACTCGTCGAACATGGGCGGGACGTTGCCTTCGCCCCAGCGGCTGCGGCCCCACGGGCCATGTCCATGCATGGGATGATGGCCCCAGCGCGGTCCCCAGAAGGCAAAGCGGAAGGCGCGCATCGCTAGGAAGAGCAGGAACAGCGGGATCAGGATGCCAAAACAGCCAAAGCCGAGGAAGGGCATGCCGTGAAAACCGCCGTGTCCGTAGGGCATTCCATAATACGGGATTGGCGCGGATTCACCCGCAGGGGGCTGGAGCGTGATGGGTGAGCCATGCGCCACGCCTGCCTGAAAAGCGAAGAAGGCGATGCCCGTGATGGCGGCCACCATCACC
>CALLJA010000133.1 GCA_938008865.1 uncultured Anaerolineales bacterium | reverse complement strand
GTGAGCGGATCGTGCAGGGCCGAGCCGCCGAAGTCGGTGTTGGCTTCGTAGAAATCCAGATACGGCGTCAGCACGTCCTTGACGAAGCGCGCAATCGGCGACTTGACTTCGTTGATGTGCTCCACGTCTGCGCGGGTGACCAGACATTTGTGGGTCGCGTCCAGGGGGATGAGCGTGATCGGGATGCCCGAGTGAAAGACGATGTGCGCCGCGTGTGGGTCCACGTAGATATTGAACTCGGCCAGCGGACTCATGTTCCCGCCTTCGCGGATGGCGCCGCCCATGATGACCAGTTGCTTCACGGCTTTCGCGAAGCGTGGCTCCTTGCGGATCGCCAGCGCGATATTCGACAGCGGTCCGATCGGGAAAATGCTGATCTCGCCTGGCTCGGCCAGCACTTTTTCGATCAGGAAATCCACGGCGTGCTGGGAGATGGGCTGGGTCTTCGGCGCGGGCAGCACGGCGTTGCCAAGTCCGCTTTCACCGTGGACGGCGGCGGATGCGTACAGCGGCTGCACCAGCGGGAACATGCTGCCCTGCGCCACAGGGATGTGCTCCGCGTGGGCCAGCTCCAGCACGGAGAGCGCGTTGCGTGTGGCCGTCTCCACAGTGACATTGCCCTGGGTGGTGGTTAGGGCCTCGATTTGGATTTCAGGCGAGGCCAGTGCCAGCAGGAAGGCCAGCGCGTCGTCAATGCCAGGATCGGTGTCGATAATGATTCGGTGGGGCATATTATCCTTGTAGGACGGCGTCCTGCCGTTCTGTTTTCAGATAGAAAGAGGGCGGGGAAACCCCGCCCCTACATGTTCATAAATTTGTTGACTTCTTCCGCCGTCGGCAGGGACGGCTGTGCGCCGAATTTGGTGGCGGCCAATGCACCGCAGGCATTCCCATGGCGGACGGCTTCTTCGAGCGCAAGCCCGCGCAACAGGGAGGCGGCAAACCCGCCGATGAAGGCGTCGCCCGCGGCGGTGGTGTCGACCACGTCCACGTGGAAGGGCGGGACGTGCGTCGTCTTTTCGGGCGTGACGACCAGCGCCCCGTTCGCACCGAGCGTGACGATGACGGTCTGCACGCCTTTGGCCAGCAGCGTCTGCGCGGCGGATTCGGCGGAGGCGGTGTCGGTCACGGGCTGATCGGTCAGCAGGCCCAGTTCGGTCTCGTTGGGGATCAGGAAATCGGTCTGGGCGATGAGTTCGTCGGGCAGGGGACGGGCGGGGGCGGGGTTGAGCAGCACGCGGGCACCGAGTCCTCGGGCGGCTGCTGCGGCGTGGATCACGCTTTCGAGTGGAATCTCCAACTGAAGCAGGACCAGCTTCGGGCGTGGAAGGGTTGCAGGATCCACATCCGCAGGCCTCACCTGACCGTTGGCGCCAGGCGAGAGCACGATGCTGTTCTGCCCGTTCGCATCCACCACGATGATGGCCGTGCCCGTGGCCGCATCGTCGCGCTGGACGAGCGTGGTATCGACTTGATTGGCTTGGAGGTTGGCGAGCAGAAAATCCCCGAAATTATCCCTGCCCACGCGCCCCAGCATGGACACGCGGGCTCCCTGACGGGCGGCAGCGACCGCCTGATTGGCGCCTTTTCCGCCTGGGATGGTGGCAAGGTCCCCTCCGCTGATGGTTTCGCCTGGCGCAGGAAAGCGCGGCGCGCGTACGACGAGGTCGGCATTGAGCGAACCAATGACCAATATGTCAGACATATCTATATTTTACACGTTCATGCCGCAAACGGATTGAAATTCGTATCGCGGTCGTAATAATCTTCGTTCTCGGCGCGCTTGAGGCGGTCAACGGCCAGATAGGTGACGGGGGTCATGATGGCCTCGACCGCTACCTTGAACAAGTAATTCGTGAAGACCAGCGTCGTGAACAAACTCCACGGGAAGACGCCGAACAGCGAGGCGATGGCGATGAAGGTGGCCGAGTCGATCAGCTCGCCGACGAGGGTGCTGCCGATGGTGCGCGTCCACAGCCAGCGTCCCTGCGTGAGGACTTTCATCTTCGCCAGAATGAACGAGTTGCTGAACTCGCCCATCGCATAAGCTGCCAGGCTGGCCAGCACGATTCCCCCGCTGCTCATCCCGCCCAGGACGGCGTTGTAGGCAGCGTCGCCCGCGTAGCCCTGCCAGGTGCTTTCGCCAGGTAAATGGCTGACCGCCCAGAACGTGGCCGAAGCCAGCGCCAGGCAGAAGAATCCCGTCCAGATCACGCTGCGGGAATTTTTGTAGCCGTACACCTCGGTCAAGATGTCTCCAAAGATGTAACTAATGGGGAAGAGGATGGTGCCCGCGTCGAAGGCCATCCGCACGCCGAGGATGCCGAAGCCCAGGTCCACGATCTTGGCCGATGACGCGATGTTGCTGACGATCAGCACGGTGACAAAGATGGCGGTCACAGGGGTCAGATACCGATAAGATTTCATGCGATGGAGACTTTCGTAATTTGGTTGAGGGAAAAGATCAATATTTCACGCAGGCTCATGCGTTCCAAAAGAGTGTGGGACACCTGTCCTTCAAGGACTAATGACGCAAAGCCGTGGACCTGACTCCACACGCTGACGGCCACCAGGTCCGACGGTCCCGCTTCGAGCACGCCCCGAGCCTGGCACGCTTCGACGATCCGCACCACCGCC
>CALLJA010000132.1 GCA_938008865.1 uncultured Anaerolineales bacterium | reverse complement strand
CAGGTGCCCGACGCCTACCTGCATCCCTGGCGGCGCAAGAGCCGCGGACGGATGTACGAGTATCGCAACATCCATCAGGGCAAACGCTGTTTCATCATCGGCAACGGTCCCAGCCTCAAGCAGACCGACCTGTCGAAGCTCAAGGACGAATACACCTTCGGGATGAACCGCATCTACCTGATGTTCCCCGAGCTGGGATTCACCACCACCTACTTCGCCTCGATCAACGACCTGGTTATCGAGCAGTGCGCCGAGGAGATCGCCGCCCTGCCCATCCCCAAGTTCCTGGCCTGGCATTCCAACCGTCACTTCCAGCGCCTGCCCGAGGACTTGGTCTTCCTCTACACCACCTACACGGGTCCGCAGTTTGCCTACGACCTGACCCGCCGCGTGTGGGAAGGGGCCACCGTCACCAACGTGGCACTGCAATTGGCCTTCTACATGGGCTTTCAACAGGTCATCCTGATCGGCGTAGACCACAACTTCACCAGCAAGGGCGACGCCAACAAGACCGTCGTCTCGGATGGCGATGACCCGAATCATTTCGATCCGCGTTACTTCAGCAAGGGCTTCCGCTGGCAGTTGCCCGACCTCGACACCTCCGAGATCGGCTACGCCCTGGCGCGTGACGCCTACCAGAAGGCGGGACGTCAGGTGCTGGATGCGACCGTCGGCGGCAAGCTGACCATCTTCCCCAAAGTCGACTACAATTCCCTCTTCGAACGTTAAACGTTCAATGTTGGCCCACCCGATGAAAACCCGCCCCTGGCTCCCCCTTCTCATCCTGCTCCTCGCCCTCGGCGGGATTCTGCGCCTGCTCGACCTGACCGACCCGCCGCTCGATTTTCACACCTCGCGCCAACTGCGCAACACCCTCGTCGCGCGCGACATTTATTACCACCTGCTGCCCAACGTCGACCTGCAGACCCTGGCGTTGACCGAGTCCTTCCACCGCACGGTGGGACAGTACGAGCCGCCCATCATCGAGACCCTGGTCGCGTGGACGTATCGTCTGGCTGGTGGTGAGAGCTACGCCGCCCCTCGCATCTGGCAGACCCTGTTCTGGCTGCTGGCGGGAGCCGCGCTGTTCGACCTGATGCGCCGCGCCGTCTCACCCTGGGCCGCGCTGGGCGCGCTGACGTTCTATCTCGTCCTGCCATTCTCCGTGCAGGCCAGCCGCTCCTTCCAGCCCGATCCGCTGATGACCTCGGCCTTTGTCATCGGCATTTATTTTCTCTATCGTTGGTCTGAGTCCGCAATTGCCAATCCCCAATTACCAATTACCCAATCTCCCTCTTGGCGCTTTGCCCTGCTTGCCGCCCTCTTCCTCGGCCTCGCCGCTCTGGTCAAGATCGTCATCGCCTTCTTCGTGGGCGCGGCCGCGATTGCGCTGGTGCTGTATACGCTGGGCTGGAATTTCTGGAAGTCGAAACAGGTCTGGGCGATGGCGGCCATCATGGTCCTCCCCGCGCTGACGTTTTATGTGCTGCTCAACTCGGGCCGCTCGACGGAATATTTCTTCAACTGGTCGGCGGCCTTGTTCCAACTGGTCACCACCACGGACTTTTACTCGAAGTGGCTGGCCTTCCTCGGCAGTCTCTTTGGGCTGACGGTGCTTTTCGCCAGCCTGGCGGGTATCTTCCTCGCGCCGCCGCGTCTGCGCTGGCTGCTGATTGGGTTGTGGATCGGGTACCTGGCCTATGGGTTCACTCTTCCGTTCCAGATGTACACGCACAGTTATTATCACATTCAGTTGATTCCCATCCTCGCGCTGGGACTGGCTGGGGCGTTGAATCCGCTGTTCGAAGCGGCGGCAGGTCAGGGTCGGGTGGTGCGGGCAGCTTTCGTTGCGGTGATCGTCGTCCTGGTCGGGTATCAGGCCTGGGTGGCGCGCTCCGTCCTCGTCGCTGAAAATTTCCGCGATGAGCCGCAGGTCTGGGCCGCAATCGGGGAGTCCATCCCTGCTGACGCGGACGTCATCGGGCTGACGCAGGATTACGGCTACCGCCTGATGCTGTGGGGCTGGCGCAGGGTCAGCCTGTGGCCGCTCAACACCGACCTGGCGGACGTGCGCAACGCCGACCGCGACACCGCCGCCCGTTTCGATGAAATTACCGCGGGCAGGGATTATTTCCTCGTGACTGCCTTTGGCCAGCTTGATAAACAGCCTGAACTTAAAAAGATCCTCGAAAAATATCCCATCGCCGCCGAAGGGGATGGATTTGTGTTGTATGACCTGCGGAAATGACCCTCGTTTCGATCATCACTCCCTCGTATAACCAGGCCGCCTATCTCGAACAGACGATGCGTTCTGTTCTGGGACAGGAGTATTCAGCCATCGAATACATCGTCGTCGACGGCGCCTCGACCGACGGCAGCGTGGACATCATCAAGAAGTATGCTGACCGCCTGGCGTATTGGGTCTCGGAGAAGGATCGCGGCCAGGCCGAGGCCATCAACAAGGGCTTTGCACGCGCGCAGGGCGAGATCGTAGCCTGGCTCAACTCGGACGACTATTATCTGCCTGGTACGGTCGCCGCGGCGGTGAAAGCCTTTGACGAGAATCCCGAAGCGGCGCTGGTCTACGC
>CALLJA010000131.1 GCA_938008865.1 uncultured Anaerolineales bacterium | reverse complement strand
GCGGGCCCGAACAGTTCGAACGCGGGGCCCGCATAATCACCGGCAAAGAATTGGTCCATGTGCATTCTCCCGAAACAGCGTTTGAGACTTAAACCCATTGGTCGGCCTGACGATATGATTCTATCAGGGTGTTAAAGAAACAACCTGGAGGTTTATCTCCAGGTTGTCTGCCGCACTTGGCGGCCCCGACGGGATTCGAACCCGCGATCTCGGCCTTGACAGGGCCGCATGTTAAGCCGCTACACCACGGGACCAGTCTCGCTCGATATTGTTTCTGTTTGTCGAGCGGGCGATAGTTTATCATGCACCCTTGCGCTTGTCAATATGCTCCGCCTGTGTAAAGTGCGGGATCGGTGGGGGTCAACCCCGAAGGGTCGTGGACGTACACCCAGTCACCGACGACGGCCCAATCGAAGACCCAGTGCGAGTCGCCGACCGAAAGGTTGACGCAGCCGTGCGATTGTGGATACCCAAAGCGCGTGCGCCAATACGCACCATGCAAAGCGCGCGCGCCGTCGAAATACATTGTCCACGGCACGTTGTCGAGGTAGTAAAAATCCGAGGGGTCGTTGTTGCGCATGGTTTCGGTCTCTTTTTTCTGCTGGATCTGGAAGAGGCCGGGCTGTGTCCAGAAAGGCTCCAGGCCGCTGGCGATGACAGTGGCAAAGACTAGCTGGTAGTTGTCATACACGGCCAACGACTGCTCGGCCAGGTTGACGTCGATCCAACGGCCGTTGGTCACGCCTTCGGGCGGGGCCGTATTGATGACCACCTGCGCCACCTTGCGCGCCTCCACCCATTCGCCCGGGCCGATCATGTTCCAGTCCGCGCCCTCGGCGTTCTGGGTGGCGAAAACCTGCACCACTTCAAAGGGATTGATCCACCTGCCGGTCTGTGGGCTGTTATACCCGGGGGCAGCCAGAACAGGGATCTGCTCGAAGGCCCAGCCGAACGAGTTGCGCGGCGTACGGCGGAATTCGAGCCCCTGGAAGGCCGAAATCTCACCCACGCGCGCGCCCTTGCCCGGAATCCAACCGCCGTTCTGGAGCAGGTAATATACGCCACCTTGTTCCACGCGGTCGGTATAGGAGACGTACACAAAGCCCGGCATGAACTGCTGCGAGCCTGGGCCGGTCTCACCGGGCGCGCCGTAGACCGGAACGTAGTCCTTGTCGAGGCGGAAATAACGGTAGGGGAGTTGGGTCAGGCTTGGGTCCGGTCGAACGGCGGGCAGCGGACGGGGCGGGACGCTGATCCCCTGCCGCGCCAGGTCCGTCAGATAGGCCGAAGGACCAAGGGGCAGGCAATCACCGGGGCCGGTGAGGTATACACCCGGTTCGCAGACCACTGCGCCGCTGTCTGGCTCGGGCGGCAGGGCCGTTTGCGCGCGGACAGGGCCGGAAAGCGGCAGCCCGGATAACAGTAAGAGGATTCCCAGGAGGGAAGGCAGGATTTTCTTCATATAAACCTCGTATGGCCCGCGAATTATAGCACGCCACCTGGCTTACTATTTTGCAAAGCCGCGGATGACAAACTTGACACAATCTACCCCATGTGCTAAATTTGTTCAATCCTTGCCATTTTTTTGCGCCCGATTGTTTCGATTCGGGAGTAAATTTCCTTGAGGAGGGCTGGCTTGTCCAAATCACGAACACAACAGATGGTGGATCGCCTGCGGGAACTGCAGGCATCGTCCCCGGATATCGAAGCCTCCGCAGTTGTCAGTGTGGATGGGTTGAGTATCGCTTCTGCGCTCCCACAGGGCGTGGAGGAAGATCGCGTCTCGGCCATGTCCGCGGCCATGCTTTCCCTCGGTGAACGCATTGCCACCGAACTCGGACGCGGCTCTCTGGAGCAGGTATATATCAAGGGCGAGAAGGGGTACGTCGTCCTCATGTCGGTCGGCCAGGAAGCTGTGTTGACCGCTTTGGCGCGTGAACAGGCCAAGTTGGGCTTGATCTTCCTCGATATGCGCCGCGCCGCCGAAGACCTGGCGAAATTAATCTAGTGGAGTCGCTATGAGCCCAGTTCAAAAGAGTGGTCTGTATTACCCCAATAAATTCGGCCTGATCACAATCAAGTCCCTTGAAGAAGTGATGGGCAAGAACGGCCTCAATGCCATCCTGAACCTGGGCGGCATGACGAATTACATCGAAAGTTATCCCCCGGACAACCTCGAAAAAGGGTTCGACTTTGCCGAACTTTCGGCCCTCGGCCTGGCGCTGGAGGAAATGTACGGTCCCCGCGGCGGGCGCGGCCTGGCCCTGCGCGCCGGCCGTGCTACCTTCTCGGATGCCCTGAAGAACTTTGGCGCCCTGGCCGGCGCTGCCGACTTGGCCTTTGTGGTGCTGCCGCTGCAATCGAAACTGCGCATCGGCCTGCCCGCCTTCGCCAAGATCTTCACGCAACTCTCCGACCAGGTAACCACGGTGGAGGAGAAGGAAAACGAATTCATCTGGACCATCCACAAGTGTCCCTGCTGTTGGGGCCGCACCGGCGCTGACAAGCCCGTCTGCTTTATTTCGACCGGATTGTTGCAAGAATCGCTCAAGTGGGTTTCGGGCGGCAACGAGTTCCGCGTCAACGAGTCGAAATGCGTGGCTGTTGGTGACAGCGTCTGTGAGTTCATCATCCAGAAGGAACCCATTTCCTAGGCGTCAACATGGCCGAAGCCAAGCCGAAAATCCTGATCATCGAAGACGACCTCGACGTGGCCGAGATGTTGAACGCGTATTTCCGCGTCCAGGGCTACGAGGTTTTCACTGTTAACTGGGGCGAGGACGGCGTCCGCTCCGCGCAGACCGTCCACCCAGACCTGGTCATCCTCGATATCCGCCTGCCCGATATCGATGGCTACGAAGTGGCTCGCCGCCTGCGCAGCGACCGCCGCACCCAGGATATCCCGATCATCTTCCTGACTGAAAAGCGCGAACGCGCCGACCGCCTGCAAGGGCTGGAATTGGGCGCGGACGATTACATTACCAAGCCTTTTGACGTGCAGGAACTACGCCTGCGCGTGCGTAATGCGCTCAAGCGCATGAGCCAGGGGTCGCTCACGAACCCGGTCAGCGGCCTGCCCGAAGGCGCGCTGGTAGATGAACGCTTGAACGATGCCATGAAGGGCGGCGCGGCGGGCGTGTTGCTTGTCTCGCTCGAAAATATGGATGCCTTCCGCGAGGCGTACGGCTTCGTGGCCTCCGATGATGTTCTGCGCGCAGTCAGCGTGATGATCACCAACACCCTGCGCGAGATCAGCAATTCGGACGATTTCCTCGGGCATCTCAGCCCCAACGAATTCGTCCTGGTGGTTCCGCAGGCCAGCCTTTCACCCTTGCAGGAACGCTTGCGCACCCGCCTCGAACAATCGCTGGATTATTTCTACCCGATTAAGGACCGCGAACTGGCGTCCAGGCGCAGAGACCGCCTGGCCGTCAAGATCGCCGAGATCGACCTGACCTCCATGCACTTTGCCAGCCTGGAACAACTCAAAATGGAGTTCCTGCGGCAAAAGAGATAGGTTCGTTTTGAAGATCACAGTCATCACTCCAACCTATAACGAAGCGGAGAACCTGCCCAAACTGGTCTCCGCTTTATTTGCGCTTCCCCTGGACCTGCATGTGCTGGTCGTGGACGATAACAGCCCCGATGGCACGGGCCAGGTCGCGGACCGCCTGGCGGATTCCGACCCACGGGTGCGGGTCCATCACCGCGCAGGAAAACTGGGCTTACGCTCGGCTTACCTCGAAGGTATCCAGATCGCCCTGGCTGACGGGGCCGACGTCGTCGTCCAGATGGATGCGGACTTTTCGCACGACCCGGCTGCGCTGGCAGACATGGCCAAACGTCTCGAAACCGCGGACGTGGTGCTGGGCTCCCGTTATGTGGCGGGCGGTTCGGTGGACAAGCAATGGCCGCAATGGCGCAAGTCCCTGTCGGCCTTCGGTAATTTTTACGCCCGCACCATTCTCGGGCTGCCGCTGCACGACGTCACCACGGGCTACCGCATGTGGCGGCGCGCCACGCTCGAAGGCATGCCCCTGCATCGTATCGAGGCCAATGGTTACATCTTCCTGGTCGAGATGATCTACCTGGCGCACTGCGTGGAATATCGCATCGGCGAGTCGCCCATCTACTTTGCGGACCGCCGCTGGGGCAAGTCGAAGATGTCGTTCAAGATCCAGGCCGAGGCGGCGGTGCGCATCTGGCAGGTGCTGTGGAATTACCGTGACCTGAGACGGAGTGGAAAAACAGCTCGTTTGTCTTTAATAACAAAATAGGCCCAACGGGCCTATTTTTTATGCGGCAAAACGTTACTTTTTCGAGCGCGCCAATGCTTCCCATTCGGCGATGCTGAGCGTTTCGGCGCGGCGCATGGGGTCGATGCCGGCCTCGCGCAGCATGGACTCGGCCTGGGCGGGCGCGATATGCAGGCCCGCCGAGAGCGAGTTGCGCAGGGTCTTGCGCTTCTGGCTGAAGCCCGCCTTGATGAATTGGAAGAAGGTTTCCAACAGCCCGGCGGGGATGAGCGGCTGGGGATGGATCTCGATGACCAGCACGGCCGAGTCCACGTTGGGGGCGGGGAAGAAAGCCGGGGCGGGGATTTTCGCGGCGATGCGCGGCTGCCCGTAGACCTGCACGCTGAGCGCCAGCAGGCTCAAATCGCCGGGCTGGGCGCAGATGCGCTCAGCCACCTCCTTTTGGATGGTCAGCACGATGCGACGCGGCTGGCGTTCGCTTTCCAGCAGGTGGCGGATGATGGCCGAGGTGATGTAGTACGGGATGTTGGCCACGACCAGGTACCCGGGCTTGTCCACGATCTCAGACGGAATCAGGCTGAGGATGTCGGCCTGGATGACGCGCACGTTGGAATGGGGCTTGAGCATGGCCTTCAATGGCGGGAGCAGGTTCGGGTCCAGTTCGACGGCCACGACCTGTCTGGCGGAGACGGCCAGGTAACGGGTCAAACTTCCCAAGCCAGGGCCGATTTCCAGCACGGTGTCGTCGGGCTGGATGTCGGCGGCGTGGGCGATATTTTCGAGGGCCCCGGCGTCTTGCAGGAAGTTCTGGCCGAGGCGTTTGTCTGCGTGCAGGCCGTAGCGTTTGAGCAGGGTGGGAGCGTCGAGCGGGGGGATGTCGGATAGGTTCATTGGCAGTTAAGTTGATTTTGGATGGCGGGCTGGCCTGGGAAGGTGGGCGCGGGCCACTCACCTGATTGGAATTTGACGACGTACTCGCGCAGGACGTCGAAGTCCACATCCCAGACGAAGACCTCTTTTTTGAAGACCGGGTCGATCATCCAGGATTGTTTGAACTCCTCTTGCGGAAAACTGACGAAGACCACGTTGCCCGGCTGGATTAGCGGACCCAGGCAGGCCAGTTGGCCGATCTGTTCGGGGCTGAGGTCGGTCTGGATGTTGTCCTGGAAGGATTGTATCAGCTGCGGCAGGCGCGGCAGGACCTCGGGTTGAGTGAGTTTCTGGCGCAGCGCGCACAGGATCTGGTTCTGTGAGGCGGCGCGTTCGAAGACGCCCTCCTCGCGCAGGCGCGCCAGCCAGAGCGCCTCGTTGCCGTTGAGGTGGTTCCAGCCCTGCGGCAGGACCATGCGCTTCGGGCGGGCCGTGTCGGCGGTCAGAAAGTCCATGCTTTCTGGCAGGTATAGGTCGATGCCGTCCAGGGCGTCGACGATTTTTTCGAAGGTGCGCATATTGACGGCGGCGTAGTGGTCGGCCTGTACGCCGAAATTAAGTGCCAGGGTGCGCGCCATCAAGCCTGGACCCTGGGCGGGGTCGTCAGTGTAGCCAAAACCCGCGTTGCCGTACAGATAGGCCTGGTTGAGGCGCTCGTGGTCCTGGCCGTGCAGGTTGTCGGCGATGTCGGGGATCTGTACCCACAGGTCGCGCGGGAACTCGAGTACGGTCACTCTGGGAACGACAAAATCCACCCGCGCCAGTCGGATAACGTCGCCCAGACCGTAGGCGTAACTGTCGCCGCGCTGGTCCGAGCCGATCAGCAGCAGGTGCATCACCTCGGGCCCGCCGCAGCGCGCCAGACTGGAGGCGGACGTTTCGCTCGGCGCAGGGGTTATCCGCAGGGGTTCGGTGGGAATGGCGAGCGCGAGGGTCGCCTGGGGCGGCAGGGAGGTGACGGTGGCTGTGGCGATGGGTGGCAGGCTGGCGATGGGCGGAGCCGTCCATGTGGGCGGCAGGGGCGTGGGCGGGAGAGTCGACAGCGCGGGTCCAAGCGGTTGCCTGGCCCAGGCCTGGTAAGTCTGTGTGACCGCCAGCAGTACCAGGCCGACCAACACGCAGGCGGTTGCTGCCAGCACTCCGAGGATGGATTTCTGGCGGCTGGTCATCAGTTCAACACGTACAGGATGACTGGCGGCACGGGCGTCAGGAAATACACCGTCACCCACGCGCCCCAGGATTGGTATTCAGCGTCGCTGTAGCCCAGGTCGATCCAGTTGCGGCCAGGGATGCCGCCGCCTACATCCTCGATGGTGGCGTGGCCGTAACCTGGCACATAGACGGCCTGTCCGCGCATGGACGCGTACCAGGCGGAAGTGACCGCCACCACGCCGCGCCTCACGGGCTTGCCGCTGGCTGTGTTGGGATAGCACTGGCTCGACCCCGAGCGGCAGGGCGAGTAGGCCGTGGCATACATCTGCACGGCACGCCAGTACTCGATTTGCACGCCGTCCACGGTGGTGGTCTTGATCTCGACCCTGGTGCCGTAGCCCGTGATCTGTTTTTGCGGCGCGCGCACGAGCGTCTCAGCCTCGCTCTGGCGCGAGACTTCCTGCCCATCCTCATAGCGGATTCGCACGCGGCTGACGCTCAACCCTGCCTGCCCAGGTTCCAGGATCTGCTGCTGGTCTAGCAGGACATCTGCCGAGGCAATGAATTCATTGTCGAACGGAATGGATTTCTGAGCCAGCACGACGGCTTCGCGGACGCGGACGACGCGCACTTGTCCGTCGGCGGGCAGCGCTTCGCTCTCCGACGGGAGGCTGTAGTCCAGTCCGAGCAGCGGAATCCCCGCCTCGGCCAGGGCCGCCCCAACCGTCCGCGCGGAGGAGCGGATGCGCACCACCTGTCCGCCCACGCTGACGGCGACCTCGCGGGCAGGTCTGAGCGTGACGGTCAACGGGCCCGTGATGGGAGTCTCGGCGGGCGGATCGAGCAGGTCGCTGGCATACAGGTCGATGCCTGCTTCGCGCAGCGCGGCACCCACCGTCGGCGCGGAGGTTTGCAGCGTGCGCGTCCCCTCGGGCGTGACCAGGGTCAACGCCTGGGCGCGGACCAGTTGCAGAGTTACGGGGCCAGCCGCAGGGACGGAGTCGTTCATCGGGACGGGAATCCCGTTCAATAAGGCGCGATCGTTGGGGGTGATGATCAGCCCCGCGCGGATGAAAGCATCCGCGACGCTGCCAGAGGCGGCAGGCAGGGCGCGGAGTTGGCCGTTATCCAGCACATTGATCGTGGCGGGGGCGGGCGCGCCCGTTCCGCAGGCCGTCAGGAGCAGGGCGAGCGCCAGTCGATACAGTCGCATGCGAAGATTCTACCCGATAATGGGATATAATTTTTTGGCTTAAGACCTCGGAAGTCTCGAAGACTTCCGAGGTCTGTAAACTACATCGTCGGACAGGGTTATGAAGATCTGTTTTGTGTCAGTTGAAATTTTTGCGTGGGGAAAATATGGCGGCTTTGGGCGTGCCACGCGCACCATCGGACGCGAGTTGGTGCGGCGCGGTGTGGACGTGAGTGCCATCATCCCGCGCCGCGGGGAGCAGAAGCCGTTCGAGGTATTGGACGGCATCAAGGTTTACGGTTTCGAGCCGTCGAGTTTTCTTTCGGCGCGGCATTTGTATCGCCAGGTCGACGCGGATATTTATCACTCAGAGGAGCCGTCGTTCGGGACCTTTCTGGCGCGGGTAACCATGCCGAAGAAAGCGCATCTGGTCACCTGCCGCGACACGCGCGACGCGGAAGACTGGCGCATCGAACGCAGCCTGCCGACCAAGAGCGTGTTTCAGGTCATCAAGAATCAACTGTACGAAGATAACTATCTGGTGGAATGGGCTGTGCGCAACGCGGATAAAGTCTTCGCCGCTTCTTACATCGTGCAGGAGAAAGCCCGCAAGCGCTATCACCTCAACCCGCCGCCCGAGTTTTTGGCGACGCCTGTGGTGGTTCCCGCGCAGGTCAAAAAGGCCGAGAAGCCGACCGTTTGTTTCGTGGCCCGCTGGGACCGCCGCAAACGCCCCGAGATGTTCCTGGAACTGGCGAAGCAGTTCCCGCAGGTCAATTTCATCGCGGTGGGCGCCAGTCATGACAAAGCCTGGGATGCAGCGCTGCGCGCTGAATATGGCAAGCTGCCCAATCTTGAGCTGCCTGGCTTCGTGGACCAATTCGACACGACGCAGTTATCCCAACTCTACGAGAAGAGCTGGATCCTAGTCAACACCGCCGCGCGTGAGGGCCTGCCCAATGCGTTCATCGAAGCGGCCGCGCATCGCTGCGCCATTCTCAGTTCGGTCAACCCAGATGAGTTTGCCACGCAGTTCGGATATTTTGCCGAAAAGGATGACTTTGCGGAGGGATTGCGTACCTTGTTGGAGAATGACCGTTGGCGAACGTTGGGCGAAAAGGGCCATGCCTACGTGGACGAATTTTTCTCGTATGATGCGGTCATCAATCGCCATTTGGAAATTTACCGTCAGATGCTGGAGAAAAAATAGCGCGGGGAACTACCTCGCGCTACGCTCCACCCCATATCGAATTAGCTCCAATGCCTCATCGAGCGTGTGATTCCATTCCGTGCCAGATTTCCAAACCAGCGCATCTTCGATTTGTTGCCTTTGAGCCTCGTCCACCTGCTGGATCGCCCAGCGCGCGGACACGGGCTTGGAGGCAATTTCTTTATGCTCCAGTGTGTACAACACGCGGCACATACTGACCACGGCGTAGACTTTATATTCGGGTCCGCGTTCGTCGAGCCAGGCGGGATTGTGCAGCATGGGTTCCCACCATTCCTTCATGATTTGAATCACAGACGCACGAATCTCTTCGCCTGACACAGGGGCGATCAACTCGGCGGCAGACGGTCCCGCCACGACCACGCCGCACTCGCGCAGGATGTGGCGCTGGATGACCCAGTCGCTGCCGAGGCGCGCCACGTAGAATTGGCGCTCGTTGACCGACGGGCATGGTGGCGCAGACGGGCCATGGCGGCGAATAGTCTGCCTGGGCGCATACGCGCCTTCCAACTTGGCGGCCCATTTCAGTCCGCTGGTCCACAGGCGTTGATGCAGCATTTCGAGTTCCAGCACGCGTTCCTTGGGCAGCTCGCCTTCGGTCACGACCAGAAAATCCACGTCGCTGGTGTCAAGGTTGAAGTCGCCGCTCGATAGCGAGCCGTACAGATACATGCCGACGAATTGCTCGCGCAATGCAGATTTCACACCTGCTAACAATTCGCCCAATAATAAATTTATCTCAGGATAAACGGTTGGTCCTACCATTTCTCGATGCTCCCATTGTTGACCGTCCATACCTCGGAGGCGAACTGCTCGATGAAGTAACGGTCATGCACGACCGCCAGGATGGTCCCGCTAAACTGGGTCAGCGCCTGCTCGAAGCGCGCCCGCGACGGGATGTCGAGGTGGTTGATCGGTTCGTCGAGGATTAGGAAGGTGCAGCCCTGCGCTACAAGCAGGCCCAGTTGCAGGCGCGCGCGTTCGCCAAAGGACAGGTCGCGCGTGGGGCGCAGCGGGTCGTCTCCGCTGAAGAGGAAGAAGTGCAGGAAATGGCGCGCCTCGGTCTCGTTGAACGGCGCGATCCTTTGCACGGTCTGCATGGCGTTCAGCGACGGGTCGAGCAGTTCCTGTTCCTGCGCCATATAGCCGAGCCTGACGGTTTGCCCGAGTTTGAGCGTGCCGCCCAGCGGATTCAGCCTGCCCGCGATGGTGCGGATAAGCGTGGTCTTGCCCGAGCCGTTCGGCCCCGTCAGCGCGATGCGCTGGCCCGCGCGGATGTGTAGGTTCAGCCCCGTGAGCAGGGGATTGTCTTGCGTGTAACCAATTGAGAGGTTTTCCGCTACCAGCACATTTTTGGATTGATGCTCGGGCGCGCCGAAATCGAGCTTCATTTGCCAGGAGCGCGAGGGACGTTCGACGCGCTCTTCGGTCAGCAGCTTTTCGATGCGGGCCTCGATGTGTTTGGCGCGTCCCGCTACGTTCTTGGTGGCGCGGTTGCCGAAGAAGCCCGCAGCAAACTTGTCGCCGCTATCCCCTTTGCCGCCTTTCTTCATCTTGGTCAGCCCGCGGATGTGGGCCGCTGCGGCGCGCAGTTGAGCGACCTCATCCTGTTGGTCCTGATAAGCCTGGGCCTGCTTCTCGCGCTCGGTGATCTTCTGTTCCAGATAGTCGGCGTAGTTGCCTTCGTAGGCGCGCAGACCGTGGGTGAGCGGGTCGAGTTCGAGGATGGAGGTGACGGTGTTGTCGAGGAAGGCGCGGTCGTGCGAGACGATCAGCGCCGCGCCAGGGAAGGACTCCAGCCAGCCTTCCAGCCATTCGAGCATCTGGATGTCGAGGTGGTTGGTGGGTTCGTCGAGCAGCAGCAGGTGCGGCTCCTCGAGCAGCACGCGCGCCAGCATCAGGCGGGTCTTCTGTCCGCCGCTGAGATGAGCCACAGGCGTGTTGAGGGGCAGGTCCGCCAAGCCAAGTGGGATCAGGATGGTGGACAGTGGGGCATGGAAAGAGGAAAGATGAAAGAGGGTTTCATCGTATTGGGCTTGCAGGGCAGAGTCGGACGGGTTCCCGGCCAGGGCGGTTGCCAGGGCTGCGATCTGGGCTTCGAGTTCCTCGGGTTTAACGGGAGCAGGCCCCAGGGCGGATTGGATCGTGTCCTTTGGGTCGAATTCCATGCCCTGGGCCAGGTAGCCGACGCGCAGCGGGGAGCGGTTGGGGATCACGCTTCCCGCATCGGCTGGCTCGAAACCCGCCAGGATGCGCAGGAGGGTGGTCTTGCCGCAGCCGTTCGGGCCGATCAGGCCGACGCGTTCGCCGTTGCTCAGGCTGAAGTTGATGTTTTTTAGGATCGGCTGGACGCCGTAGGATTTGTGGAGTTGATGGACGGTAAGCATGTGCATTCCTGACTTAAAAAAGAAAACCGAGGGCCATGCCCTCGGCTGCGAATCAAAACAGCGGGTCATACCCTGAAAAGCCTGAAGTTAGAGAATGCTGTCCGTCATTGCGATTACTCCTGTTTGGATGGCGAGATTATACATCAAATTATAGAACACAGATTGGATAGATCGCGCGGAGTTTCACGGAAAAACTTCAAGAAACCCGTGTTCATCCGTGAAATCTGTGTAATCCGTGTACGAACAAGCAAACGTTAATCATCCTCGCAATCGCATTCCAGCCCTGCTGCCTTTTCGAAGGCTTCCCTGCCTTCGTTGTACGAGAAGTAGATTAGGCCGATCGCGCCGAGGCCGTCCACAAAACCGAAGCCCGTGAACTGGTAGATGAGACTGGCCGCCAGCAGCACCACGGACATGTAAATGCAGACCAGCGTACAGTTGGCGTCGGCCAGGATGGGCGCGGAGTGGAGCACATGCCCGACTTTGCGCTTGGCCATGACCAGCGCCCACATCACCGCGATGGAGAGGACCGAGATGACCAGCCCGGGCAGGGTGGTCTCGGGTTGGTGAGCGGTGACGATGTTGTAAACAGCGGTAATCGCCAGTCCTGCAGCCAGGAGGTAGAATGAGGCGCCCGTCACGCGCAGGGCCGTGCGCTCGAACTGGGATCGCTCCGTCTCGGGGTTCTGACGGATGCGCAGTACCATGGCCAGGATGCCGATGCCCGACATGACCTCGATGAACGAGTCCACGCCGAAGCCGAACAGGGTCAGGGCCTCGTCGCTGAGGCCGAAGAAGACCGAGACCAATCCCTCGGCCAGGTTATAAAGAATGGTGAAGATTGCCAGCCACAGGGCGGTCTGCCAGGCGCGTTCGAGCGATTCTTTGTCGAGACTGGTCATGGGGAACTCCGCGGAAGAGGATAAGTCCGCCAAGTGTACTCCCCTGGATGAAACAGGGCAACCCTCCCGTGCCGATGCCTTAACGATCTCGGTTTGAAAATGATCTTCAAAATGATTAGAATGAGTTGCAGAAAATCTTATCCTTACAGGAGGCGTTTGTGAGACCCATTAACTGGCTTCTGGTTTTCGTTCTGGCCGTTCCGCTGCTGGCGGCCTGCGGCGGAGGTTCCGCCAGCACTACGATTGAGGTGGTCTTTACGCACGATTTCAAGTTCGACCCCGACTCATTCCGCGTCCCCGCGGGGCAGGAGATCACCCTGACTGCCAAGAATGAGGATGCGATCGTGCATGAGTTCGTCATCATGAAATTCGGGACCGAGGTCGGCGGGAATTTCGGCGATGAGGACGAGGGTAACATCTACTGGGAAGTGGAGGTCGGCCCGGGTGGAGAGCAGACTGTGACCTTTACCGCCCCGTCCGAGCCGGGCGAGTATCAGGTCGTGTGCGGCACGCCGGGCCACTACATGGCAGGCATGGTCGGCAGATTGACGGTCGTGGCTCCCTGAGGCAGGACCCGCCCAAAAGGCGGGTTTCTTTTTGATACAATCGGGGTATGACCTCTCCCCAGCCGCCCATCACCAGTTTGTCCAATCCTCTGGTCAAGCAAGCCCGCGCCCTGCGCCAGCGTAAGGCCCGCGTCGAAACAGGGCTGTTCCTGGTCGAGGGGTTGCACCATGTCGGGCAGGCGGTCGAGGCGGGCTGGGAGGTGGAAACCCTGCTGTATGCGCCCGAATTCCTGTCCAGCAATTTCGCGCGCGGGCTGGTCGAACGCCTCGAAACGCCCCAGCCCGGGCGCAGGCCGACGCGCGTGCAAGCCGTCTCGGCCCAGGTGATGGAATCCCTGGCCGATAAGGATAATCCACAGGGCCTGCTGGCTCTTATGGCGCAGCGCAGGCAGGTCGCAGCCGACTTGCGCGGGGCGAAAAAACTTGTGGCCCTGGTCTCGCCGCAGGACCCTGGCAACGTGGGCACGATCCTGCGCACCATGGACGCCATCGGCGCGGATGGTCTGTTCCTGCTCGAAGGCGGTGTGGACTTGTATCACCCCAGCCTGGTGCGCGCCAGCATGGGCGCCATGTTCTGGAAGCCCATTGTGCAGACCTCCTTCGAGGAATTCGTACTTTGGGCGCGGACCCGCTCTGTGCAAGTGATCGGCACTTCGGCCCACGCTGACGTGGACTATCACACCCTTGTCCCACATGAGCCGTGGGTCCTGCTGTTGGGCAGCGAGCAAAAGGGACTCTCCCGCGAGCAAACCGCCGCCTGCGATGTGACTGTGTCTCTGCCCATGCGCGGACGGGTCAGTTCGCTCAACCTGGCGGTGGCGGCGGGGATTTTGCTGTACGTGCTGAACGCTTGACATGTCGTTACAAGTGGCTTGGTGGTCGAGTAGGGCGAGTGCTTTTCTCGCCCGTATCGAGACCACAAGATCGCAACGACATAAAGAATCAAAAAGCCTTCCCATGCGAGAAGGCTTTTTTGATTCGATTGCGGGCTAGAACTCGTCTTCCTCTTCGTCCAGCCACTCCTCATCGTCTTCCTCTTCTTCATCGTCCCATTCGTCCAGTTCTTCGTCGTCCTCCCACTCGTCCTCGACGGCGGCCGCCTCCGAAGGCGAATAGGTCACACAGCCCGTATCGGGGTCGATCTCCACGGCGGCGGCGCTGCACAGCCCCTCATCGATGAACACGCAATCCATGTAATGACACTTGATCCGAGGCATCACTCCTCCTAAAGTTTAGGCTGGCGGACCAGCCGAATGATGGAAAGGATAAAGAGGATCGTCATGACCGTCTGCGATGCGAGGCAGAACGGGCATAACGCCTTGATCAGGAATATCTCTGCATAGATCAGCCAGAGCGTGAACAGGAAACCCGTCAGCGCCAGGCCGAAGACCAGCAGGGTGGCGTTCTCGTCGAGGAAGTCGGCCAGGGGCCACTTGCGCCCTTCGAGCGTCAACACGCCCAGGATGGCGGCGTATCCAAGAACGCCGATCAGCGCCACGGGGACGCCGTTCACTTCCGAGTACTTGCTGGCGTTCACGGCCCCGCAGTCTCCGCTGCCGAGGCACATGGCGTTATTATTCGTCCATTTGTAAACGGTCATGTAGGTTGCCACCAGCAACCCGATCACAGCCAGTGCGACCATCGTACGGTAGAGCCATTTATCCATGTTTCCTCATAGCATCCAGGCGTCTACTTCCTGATTAGCAGGCGCAGATTTTACCCCAGCGGGGATAATAAGTAAAGCGTTTGCCCGTACCAGCGAAAGCAGGTTGCCCGAGCCCTGGTGCCCGCTCAGGTGGGCCGTCAGGACGCCTTCCTCCTCGCGGACCTCGGCCCGCAGATAACTTTCCCTGCCGTCCGATTCAATCGCCGCCCCCAGCCGCACGCGGACCCTCGGCCTGCCCGCCGTTTTCAGGCCGCCCAGCCGCCCCAGCGCGGGCCGCACGAAGACCTCGAATCCCACGAAGGCCGAGACGGGATTCCCAGGCAGGCCGATGAACGGGATGCCACGATATTCGCCGAA
>CALLJA010000130.1 GCA_938008865.1 uncultured Anaerolineales bacterium | reverse complement strand
GCTTCCAGCAAATTCAGCGCCTCGATGAGCGAGTCGCGTTTCATGCAGACCTGGTCACCGAGTAGAAAGGTGCGGTAGCCAAGCTCAAGCAGGTAGGCGGCATCAGTAATGTCGGCGCTGACAGGGACAGGCTGCCATGCCAGGCTTTCGAAGAGACGGCTGGCAAGAATGGCATTTTTGTTGCCATTAATGACTACGCGAAGTGCAGAAATAATCTTATGAGGGTGGAGGACTTCAACGTACAGGTCACCGCGCGCGGCCATTAATCGTCCGTGTTGGTTGCCGTAGCGTTTGGCGAACTCCAATCCGCGCTGGGTCTCGATCTTGAGCACCACCTCTGCCCCAGGCAGCAGGTCGCGCACTTCCTGCGCGTCTTCGGGTGATTCGACGTAGGAAAGCATCACTTTCGCCAGGCCCAGGTCCTTCATGGCGGCCAGATAAGCCTTGTCAGTGTCGGTCAGCGTGCCTTCGATCTCCAGCGACGGGTCGATGATGTTGACCGACTCGCCTGGCCCCACCATGCGGCGCGGACCATCTTCCATGATCAGGCGGTCGCCGTCCACGGCGGCCACGCGGACGCGCTCGTTGCCGTCCGAGAAGTAGGCATCGACTGGCGTTTTGACCTTGATCTTATGGCTGAGTTTGACCTCGGTAAAAGGCGGGATGGCTGGAGTGACTACGCGCAACTGGCGCCCTTTGAGGTCCACCCACAGGGGCTGGCCCAGTTTCGAGAGGCGGGCCAGCACTTCGCGCGGAGTCTCCTTCAGCGGCATGACCGTGTTTAGACGGAATCCGCTCACCAGCGGGTGGCGGGCTGCTTCCTCAAGAAAGGTCGCATACGGCGGGACGGTGACGATGGCGGTAACAGGTAGGGGCACGGCGAGTCCTCGATTGGCGGATGGTGTGAGCGTCGCGCCGTGCCCTTACAGTTTGAGAGTCGTGCCGCAGAAACCGCACTTGAACATGCCGCCGCCCGTGGTGACGGGGATGGGCGCGCCGCAGCGCGGGCAGATCATCTCGATCGGCTTGCTGACCTGCGCTACTTTGGTTTCGTCCTGACGGGCGCGCAGGTTTTCCTGGAAATCGCCGAAATAGCCCCAGGAACGGGCGATCATGCCCATGGCGTAATCGACGGCGCGCTGTTCGTCTTCGATGTGGAAGATCTTCTGCTCGCCGATGGCTTTGCCCCATTGCGTATCGACCTGGTCGCCGCGCTTGCCCGTCGGGCGGCGCATGAACCAGGTGTTCCAGGTGCGGGTCAGCTGCTGCCATTCCTTGAGGGCGTCCAGGTCGCCGCCGCGCTTGTCGCCCAGGTAATGCTCGACCTGTCCGCGCGCGATGACGGGATGCATGGTCACATCGCCAAAGACGATCAAGAAAGGCGGTTCTTCGACGTTGGGGACCTGCACGTGGGTATTGACCCAATGCGCGAACAGGCCGTAGCTTTCGGGCGCATCGCCGCCGCCGCCTTCGCCGTAGAGCGAACCGAGCAATTGCTCCAGGTCGAAACCGCTGGCAAAACTGGTCACCTGCAACGGCCAACGGTCCACGCCCGCGTCGCCGATGGCGGCGAAGCAGATCTCCACGTCGGGGCGGTACTGCGAGAGCGTGTTATACAACAGCGGCAGGCGGTCGAAGATCTCGAACGGCCAGCGCGCCATCGAGCCCGTCACGTCGATGGCAACGATGATCGGATTCTTCGACTCGCTGCGGATGGTCTTCTTCGGGTCGATGATCTTCTCGTTCGGGCCGCTCCTGCCTTGATAGGTGCGCGGACCTGCCGCCCTGGCGCGCTCGGCCGAATCGACGCGCGCGGGCGCCGCCGCGGGCGCATACGCATACTTGCCCGAGCCGTACCACTTGCTGGTATCTTCATCCCACGAATACATGATGCCTCCTGAAAGTTGCGCGAGATAACATCTCGCGTTATGAGATTACCGTTGCCATTGCCAGCGTTTCGAGACCGAACTCTTTGCGGAAGCGGACGTCCAGGCCGTTCGACTGGATGTACTCCGCCACCCTGTCTGGGACCCAGGCCTGCCACCGTTCCCCCCGCGCCATCGCCGCCCGCACCATGCTCCCGTCGATGCGGACTCGTTCATTTAGCGGGACCAACTCGACGGGTCGGCGCAGCGGGTAATCGTCCTTGAGTAGATTCGCCACATAGGGGTTATCCGTCACGAACAGGTCGAGCGGACCGAACAGGTCGAGCAGCATCAGCCGCCAGCGCGGACCGTCGTCCAGGTCGGGCACGGGGACCAGGCGCGCGTTCTCGCGGCCGTCCAGGGCCAGGCGCAGCATGTCCTCGGTTTCGGTCAGGGTAAAGGGATTGCGGGCGTTGTAGCGGTTGGACGACCCGATGCCAAGCAGCGCCTCGCGCGCATCCGCGCACAGCGCGCGCAGCACGGCGGCTTGTCCATTGTGGACGGGCCGCCAGCGGGCTACCATGCCGATGCGCGCATATCGAGGCTGGGACATGCGCCGATTATACAGGGAAATGCGGCTGCGAAAGGCTGCAGGCGGGCTTCTCCAGCCGCCAAAGGCCGTATGGCGGGGGTCATCCTATATCGATCCTATATCGATCCTATATCCATCCCATATCCATCCTATATCCATCCTATATCGATCCCATATCCACCGCATCCCATGCGCCGTAAAAGGGATACAATGAGGGTATGAGTACTTTCAAAGACATCCTCGGTCATATCCATGGCGGCTCGGTGCTGGACGCGGCCACAGGCGCGGGCGGGTTCGTGGGCGTGCTCCAGGAATGCCTGGCCTCATACGCCGAGATCGTCGGCGTGGATACCAGCGAACGCGCCGAGGCAGGCTTCCGCGAGCGCTTCGGCGCGGATTCCACCGTCCGCTTCATGCGCATGGATGCGGCCTATCTGGAATTCCCCGAGGCCAGTTTCGACACGGTCAGTATTTGCTCCTCGCTGCACCACCTGCCAGATCCGCTGCAAGCCTTGAATGAGATGAAACGCGTCCTGCGGCCTGGCGGATTGTTGATCGTCAGCGAGATGTACCGCGACCGCCAGACCGACGCCCAGTTGACGCACGTGCTGCTGCACGACTGGTGGGGACGGGTGGATACCGCCCGCGGCATCTGCCACAACCCGACCTATCGGCGCGACGAGATCATATCCCTGCTGCAAAGCCTGGGCCTGGACAACCTGACCTGCGACGACCTGTCCGACCTGTCCGACGACCCGCTGGCCCCCGAGACCCTGTCCGAGATCGACGGCGTCATCGACCAGTATCTCCGCGAACGCATTCAGGGCCTGCCCGAAGAAGACTCACTCAAAGCCCAGGGCGAGTCGCTGCGCGGGCGGGCGCGCCAGGTCGGCTTCCACGGGGCCAGCGCGTTGGTGATCAGCGGGCAAAAACTGTAACCCGCGCCTCAAGCAACGGCCGCCAGGAGAGGCGGTCGTTTTGTTTCCGCGCCTTCCTGTATAATCACGTCACTTCGATCAAAGGTGACCCATGAACCGACTCTCCCGCTCCACCTCTCCTTATCTGCTGCAACACGCCCACAACCCCGTGGACTGGTTCCCCTGGGGCGAGGAGGCGCTGACCAAAGCCAAGGCTGAAGATAAGCCCATCTTCCTCAGCATCGGCTATGCAGCCTGTCACTGGTGTCATGTGATGGCGCACGAATCCTTCGAGGATGCCGAGACCGCCGCATATATGAACGAACACTTCATTAACATCAAGGTAGACCGCGAAGAACGCCCCGACCTGGACGCCATCTACATGCAGGCCACCACCGCCCTGACGGGTTCGGGCGGCTGGCCGATGTCCGTATTCCTCACGCCCGACCTGCAGCCGTTCTACGCGGGCACCTACTTCCCGCCCGTGGCGCGTTACAACATGCCCTCCTTCCGCGACGTGCTCAACGGGCTGGCCAACGCCTGGCAGAACGAACGCGCCGAAGTGGCCAAGGTCGGCGGCCAGGTGACGGCCCACCTGCAATCGGCGCTGCAAAGCCGCGCCAGCAACTTTTCGCTTGCGCCGCAGCACCTGGAAGCCATCACGGCCGCCATTATCGAACATTATGATTGGGGCTACGGCGGCTGGGGGGCCGCGCCCAAGTTCCCGCAGCCGATGACGATTGAGTTCTTACTGCGCCGCGCAGGGCGGGAGGGCAATACTTCCACGGGCATGAAGGCCGCCCTGCACGCGCTGCAAAGCATGGCGCGCGGCGGCATGTACGACGTGGTCGGCGGCGGCTTCTCGCGCTACAGCACCGACAACTTCTGGCGCGTGCCGCACTTCGAGAAAATGCTGTACGACAATGCCCAACTTGCCCGCGCTTATCTGCACGCCTGGCAGGTCACAGGCGAGCCCTTCTATAGCTACATCGTCGAAGAGACGCTCAACTTCGTGATGCGCGAACTCACCCACCCCGAGGGCGGCTTCTATTCCTCGCTCGACGCCGATTCGGAGGGCGTGGAGGGCAAGTATTACGTCTGGACTGTCGACGAGATCGAGTCGACGCTGGGCGCAGAAAGCAGATTCTTCGTCGCCGCGTATGGCGTCAGCGCCCAGGGAAATTGGGAAGGCAGGACCGTCCTGCAGCGCGCCCTCGACGACGCCACCCTCGCCTCCCGCTTCGGCCTGGACCCTGAAACTGTCCCCGCCAAACTGGCCGAGTGCCACCGCAGCCTGCTGGCCGTACGCGAGAGGCGCATCCGCCCAGGCACGGACGACAAAGTCCTCACCGCCTGGAATGGCCTGATGCTGGCCGTATTTGCCGAGGCGGCGCGCGTCGTTACGAAGAGCCATGCAGTGACGACAAAGCAAGCTCCCGCTGAGTCCACGAGATTGCTTCGGGCGGAAGAGCACCGCCCTCTCAATGACATCTACTACAAGGTGGCTACGCGCAGCGCAGATTTCCTCCTGCGCGCGCTGCGGCCTGATGGCAAACTGCGCCGCGCCTGGCGCGACGGCCAGGTCACGCGGGAGGTCTTCCTCGAGGATTACGCCGCGCTGATCCTCGGCCTGCTGGAGTTGTATCAGACCGATTTCGATAACAAGTGGTTCAATGCCGCCGTAGAATTAGCAGATGAAATGATTGAACGCTTCAGCGATCCTGCAGGTGGCTTCTTCGACACGCCCGCTGACGGCGAGTCGCTGTTGGTGCGGCCCAAGGACATCCAGGATAACGCCACGCCCTCGGGCAATGCACTGGCCTGCGAGGCCCTGCTCAAACTGGCGGCCCTCACCGACCAGGGCGAGTACCGTGACCGCGCGGAGCAGTCACTATGGCTGGTGAGCGATTATGCCTTGAAATATCCCACGGCATTTGCGCGCTGGCTGTCGGCGCTGGATTTCGCTCATGGGCCTGTGAAGCAGGTGGCGGTGGTGGGCGCAGGTGAATCGGCTGAGGCGCTGGTCCAGGCCGTTCGGTCGGCGTATCGGCCCAACGTGGTGGCGGCGGCCTCGCCCCACCCGCCCGCGGACGACGCTCCTGCCCTGCTGCGCAACCGTCCGCTCGTGGACGGACTTCCCAGCGCCTACGTGTGCGAAAGTTTCGTCTGCCGCCAGCCCGTGACAGACGTGAACGACCTGCTGAAACAGTTGTAAAATATCATCATGGACATCCTTACTGAAAACCTCATCAAACTCGGCCTAGCCATCCTGGTCGGCGGGGTCATCGGCGCGGAACGCGAGTTTCAGGATAAGGCGGCGGGCTTCCGTACCATCATCCTGATCACGGTCGGCGCGGCGTTGTTCACGATCTTCTCGATCAGCCTCGACCCTGGCAACAGCCGCACGCGCATCGCCGCCAACATCGTGACGGGCATCGGCTTCCTCGGCGCGGGGACCATCATCCGCGAGGGCGGGCGCATCGCGGGGCTGACGACTGCCGCCACTATCTGGCTCTCGTCCGCATTGGGCATGGGCATCGGCGCGGGCGAGATCCCATTCGTGCTGGGCGCGACCGCCGCCGTGCTGGTGGTGCTGCTGGTCTTCCCCTACCTGGAAGGCGTGATCGACCATATCCGCGAAGCGCGCACCTACCGCGTGGTGATCCGCTCCACCCATGCGGAAAAAGCCTCCGAAGCAGACCGCTTGATGCGCTCCACCAAACTACAGGTACTCGAATATCACCTGACCAAGACCGACAATGCCACCGTCAGCACCTGGCGCACCATCGGCTCACCGAAGAGACACGAGCAATTCGTCAAGGCCATGCTGGCCGACCCCGACGTACATGAGTTGGATTATTAGCCGCAGTCAGGCAATTCAGGAGGG
>CALLJA010000129.1 GCA_938008865.1 uncultured Anaerolineales bacterium | reverse complement strand
CGCACCGCAACGTGGGCCTGGTCATCGAGACCCGCCCCGACGAGATCACGCCCGACGAATTGCGCTGGCTGCGCCACCTCGGCGTGACCAAGGTGCAGATGGGCGCGCAAAGCCTGGACGATCACATCCTCGAGATCAACAAACGCGGGCACGACGTCGAGTCCACGCGCAAGGCAGTGGCGCTGCTGCGCGCGGCGGGATTCAAGATCGTCCTGCACTGGATGCCCAACCTGCTGGGCGCGACACCCGCATCGGACCGCGCCGACTTCGACCGCCTGTGGGACGGTTTCTGTCCCGACGAGATCAAGATCTACCCGAATCAATTGCTCGCCAATGCTGAGTTGTACGAATACTGGCAGCGCGGCGAGTTCACGCCTTATACCACCCAGGAACTGATCGACCTGATCGCAGACATCAAGCCGAGCATCCCACGCTATTGCCGCGTCAATCGCGTCATCCGCGACATCCCGTCCAACAACGTGGTGGAGGGCAACCGCCGCACCAGCCTGCGGCAGGACATCCACGATGAGATGAAGCGGCGCGGCACCCGCTGTGAATGCGTCCGCTGCCGCGAGGTGCGCGGGAAACCCGTCAGTGCAGACCAGTTGCGGCTGGACGACCTGGTCTATCAAACGGGGACGGCCGAGGAGCATTTCATCTCGTTCGTCACGCCCGACGATGGGCTGGCGGGATTCATCCGCCTGTCGCTGCCCAATGCGGATGCACCTCAAACGGGCTTACGCGACCTGGACAGCGCGGCGCTCATCCGCGAGGTGCATGTCTACGGTCAGTCGCTGCCTGTGGGCGCGGAACAAGTCGGGGCGGCGCAGCACGCGGGCCTGGGGACTCGCCTTCTGCAGGAAGCAGACGCCGTGGCGAAGGCGCATGGCTATCGGCGCATGGCTGTCATCTCAGCGATTGGCACGCGTCCGTATTATCTGGACCGCGGCTTCGAACGCGGCGAACTGTACCTGGTCAAATCGCTGTAAATTCAAAGGATTATGGACATTCTTCTCCAACTCTTCTGGACCTTCCTCAAAGTCAATTTGCTCAGCACCTCGGGTCCCGCCTCGGTGGGGCTGCTCTATCACGAGGTGGTCGGCAAAATGGTGACCGAAGCCCAGTTCGTGCAGGCGGTGGGACTCTCCTCCGTGCTGCCGGGCAGCGATGCGCTGCAACTGGCCATGTACATCGGCTACGCGGTGGCGGGCATCCCCGGCGGATTGGTGGCCCTGCTGGCCTCGATCCTGCCGCCCACGGTCATCATCCTCGGCGTGACGATGATCCTGCACCGCCTGCGCCGTGAAGCCTGGGTGCGCAGCTTCGTCGAAGGGCTGGCGCCCGCCATTTCGGTGCTGATGCTCTTCACCGCCTGGAAGATCTTCGAGAAGGGCGGCGGGGAATCCTGGGCTGGCATCGCCATCGGCATCGTCAGCCTGGTCGCCATGCTGCTCAAGGCGCCCGAGCGGCTGGTCGTATTGATCGCTGGCATCGTCGGGGTGTTCTTCCTTTCATGAACCAGTCCAAATTCTCCGTCTGGATGCGCCTGCTGTGGATGTTCCTCAAGGTGAACCTGCTTTCGCCGTCGGGGCCAGCCTCGGTCGGGCTGCTCTACAAAGAAGCGGTCGGCAAGATCATGACCGAGTCGCAATTCGTGGAAGCGGTCGGCTTTTCCAACGTGCTGCCGGGCAGCGAGGCGCTCAAGCTGGCCATGTTCGTCGGCTTTGCAGCGGGAGGGATCCCCGGCGTGCTGACAGCGCTGCTGGGTTCGATCCTGCCGCCCACGGTGATGATGCTGGTGGTGGCTGCCGCGCTGCAACGCTTCCAGCACGAAAATTGGATGCAGGGTTTCGTGACCGGGATGAGCCCCGCCGTGGCGGCGCTGATCGTGGTGGTGGCCTGGGAACTCTTCCGCGCCAGCAGCAAGAAGAGCATCAATCGCCGCACCCTATTGATCGCCGCCCTGAGCGCGGTGGCTTTGTATTTCGACGTTCCATCGCCGCTGGTCTTGTTGGGAGCGGGCATCCTCGGCGTGATCCTATTTCGGAGTGGAGTTTGAGTCGTGGAATTGCTGATCGCAACCAATGGATATAAAGGAACCTGGCCCGCCATCGAATATGGGGCGTGGCTGGGGCGGACTCTCGGACTCAAGGTCAACCTGCTGGGCGTGACCGAGACGCTGAACCCCGCCCAGATCGACGACCACCACCCGCTGGAGGATGTCTTCAGCCGCGCCGTCGAGGTGTTCGAGCGCAACGGGCTGGCGTACAGCCTCGAAGTCCAGAATGGGGACGCGGAGGAGGTTATCCCGCGCAAGGTCCGCGCGGGTGATTTCATTGCCGTCACGGGGCCGCTCGGCCGTCCGCAGATCCGCCGCTGGCTGACGGGGCGCTCGATCCACCACCTGATGGAGCACATCAGCGGGCCGATCCTGTACGTGCCTGAGTCTCGCCTACCGCTGCGACGGGCGCTGATCTGTGTGGGCGGGCTGGGCTACGAGGTGACCGCCGAGAACCTGGCGGTGCGACTCTCGGGACTGGTCCAGGCGCACATCACGCTGCTGCACGTCATCCCGCCCATGGATCTAGACTACCCGACCGCGCGCGAGGTCATCAAGAGCTCCGAGCACCTGATCGATTCCGAGACCCCCATTGGGCGTGCGCTGCGCAAGGGCGTGGAGATGGCCCAGACCGCAGGCCAGACCGCCGAGGTGAAGGTCCGCGAGGGCAACATCGTGGAGGAGATCCTGGCCGAGATCAAGACGGGCGAGTACGACCTGGTCTGCATGGGGTCGCCGTACAGCACGAACGCGCTGCGGCAGATGTACGCGCCCAACGTGGCCGCCGAGGTGGCCAATGTGGTTCACGGGCCGATCCTGATCGCGCGGCACAA
>CALLJA010000128.1 GCA_938008865.1 uncultured Anaerolineales bacterium | reverse complement strand
CGTCTCGATGCTGGGCACGTGGCAGGCAGGCGTCGAGGCGTTTAATTCACACGGCGCGCGCTGGCTGGATAGGGACAATCTGGAACACAGCGTTCCCGTCCGCGCGACGAGTGACCCGCGTGAAGTCCGTGGCGCGCGCGTTGCGCTGGTGCTGGTCAAGGCCTGGCAGACAGAGCGCGCCGCGCGTCAACTGGCAGAATGCCTCGCGGCAGACGGGAGGGCCGTCACCCTGCAAAACGGCATCGGCAACCGCGAGATCCTCGCGCGGGACCTCGGGCCTGGTCGCGTTGCTCTGGGCGTGACCACCAGCGGAGCAACCCTGCTCGGGCCTGGCCTGGTCCGCCCGAGCGGAGAGGGAGTCCTCTCGCTGGAACGGAATCCAGCCCTGGGTCCCGTGGAGAATGTGCTGCGGTCGGCGGGCTTTCAGGTGGAATCCGTTCCAGACGCCGAGTCGCTGGCCTGGGGCAAACTGGTCATCAATGCCGCCATCAACCCGCTCACCGCTCTGCTGCGCGTCCCTAACGGTGAACTGCTCGAACGTCCCGAGGCGCGCCGCCTGATGGCCGATTTGGCGCAGGAGGTTGCGGCTGTGGCCCGCGCGGAAGGCATCCGCCTGCCGTTCGAGAATCCCGTTGAGATAGTGGAGGAGGTGGCGCGTAAGACGGCCGTCAACCGCTCGTCGATGCTGCAAGACGCATTGCGCGGCGTGCCAACCGAAATCGACGCCATCTGCGGCGCGGTGACGAGGCACGGAGAAGCGGCGGGCGTGCCCACCCCGCTCAACGCGCTGTGCTGGCGGCTGGTATGCGCGCTGCAGGCGGACAAGGCTTGAAGTCTGGGCGAGTCGCCTCGTTCTTTGCATGGTAAGATATCGGAAACTTGCCCATTTGGAGGCCCAATGCATACCCTGAAATTTGCGTGGCTGTGCCTGTTGCTCCTGGCGTTGACGCTGGTCCTGCCTTCCGCTGCCGCCGCCCAGACCGACCCGGCCCACATCGCCACCCTCGACATCAAACTCTGGCCCGAATATGACACGCCCGATATGCTGGTCATCTACGACTTCCAGTTGACCGCCGACACGCCCCTGCCGGCCCGTGTGACCTTCCGCATCCCGATCGGCGTCAGCGTACATGCGGTGGCCGCGTTCGAAAACGGCGGCCTGATGAACGCCACCTACGAAGGTCCCATCGTTACTACCGACTGGCAGGAGGTGACCCTGCTGGTGGATAAACCGACCAGTTATCATTTCGAGTACTACGCGCCCATCCTCAAGACCGGCTCACAGCGGCGCTTCAACTTCCAGTGGGAAGGCGAACACGCCGTGGACCGCCTGCGCGTCAGCGTACAGCAACCGCCGACCGCCCAGGCTATGCGCGGCACACCCGCACTGGAGGCCGCCCAGGATACTGACAATCTGACCTATCATTCGCTGCAAGTCAACGGCCTGCAATTCGGCGAGCCCTTCGAGTTGGTGGTGGAATACGAGAAGAACGACGACAGCCTGACCCTCTCCAACCCCGTCATCCAGCCGTCGGCCCCGCTCGACGATAATGCCATCGGGCGCATCTCGCTCAACAACTACGTGCCTTACCTGCTGGGCGGGCTGGGCGTCATCCTGATCGCCAGCGGGGTGGGATATTACTTCCTGTTCGCGCGCCGCAACCCTTCGAGCGAGTCCCGCCGCCGAAGGCGCACGTCCCTCGACGAAGATAGCGTCAATGTGACCTATTGCCCGCAATGCGGTGAACGCACGCGGCCCGGCGACCGCTTCTGCCGCGTGTGCGGGACGCGCATCCGCCAGGCTGAATAGACTGCATCCCCAAGTGCAACGCCCGCCTTGTCCAGGCGGGCGTTGCGATTCAAAGGAGAGTGCTTTTATGCAGGTTATTTCTTCGGCGCAGCGGTGGAACGCGCGGGAGTCCTGACGAACAGGTAAATGGTCAGGATGACGATCATGCCAATCAGCATCCCTTCCAATTCGGGCGCGCGCCCCGAAAGTTCCGTGACCCAGCCGCGGCCAGTAGCCGACGTGGCGGCTTCGAATTGGGCAATGGCCTGGGCCATTTCGCTGAAATGCAGGTCCACGTATGCGACTCCCGCCAGAGCGATGATGGTGAACGGGATGGCCAGTGCAAAGGTCCAGAACACGGCGGTAAATTGAACTTTTCGCATGGCAGCCTCCTTTCTTTTCCTTCCTTTTCAGCATACGCTGGAACAGGCTGCACGGCAATAGGATGTATCAGGTATTCTTATGCTGGTGCATTAACCCCACTTATGGCTTAATCAGGCCTTTGCGGATGGCGTATTTCACCAACTCGCTGCGGTTGTGCAGCCCCAACTTGCCCATCAGGTTTTCGCGGTGACGGGCTACCGTGTGCGGGCTGATGACCAGTTCGGCGGCGATCTCGTCGTTGGTCTTGCCCTCGGCCAGCAGCGACAATACCTCCTGTTCGCGCGGGGTCAGGGCGCTAACATCCACGCTCTCCCCGCCCTCGCCTGCCCGCGCCAAAAAATCGCCGACCAGCAATTTCGCCAGCGACGGGTAGATGTACACGTCGCCGCGATGCGCCGCGCGGATGGCGGTGATCAAGTCGTCGGGCGCGGCGCGCTTGGGCACGTAGGCCGAGGCTCCCACGCGCAGCATCTCGAAGAAGTACTGCTGGTCCTCGTGGATGGTCAACGCCACCACGGCCATCTTCGGATACAAACTTTTCAGGCGTTCGGTCACCTCGATGCCAGACAGGTCGGGCAGGGTCAGGTCCATGATGACCACGTCCGGGCAGAGTTCGGCGGCCAGGTCCAGCGCCTTTGCGCCGCTGCCCGCCTCGCCGACCAGCAGCATATCCTCTTCATTCTCCAGCAACATACGCAGGCCGGTGCGCACCACGGCGTGGTCGTCCACCAGCAAAAGCCGAATCTCAGTCATGGGGTTCCCTTTCCAACGGCGCAGCCACCTCCACCAGCGTACCCATCCCAGGCTCCGATTTGACCACACATTCGCCGCCCAGCAGCACGGCCCGCTCCTGAATGCCCAATAGGCCCCAGCACGGATACTCACGGCGGCTCAGGGCCGCATCCACATCGAAACCACAGCCCTTGTCCTCCACGCGCAGGCGCACCTCCCGCCCGTCGAAGACCACCTGCACCTCGGCGCGATCGGTCCGCGCGTGACGGATAACGTTGGTGATGCACTCCTGCACGATGCGATACAGGACGGTGCGCACCTCGAGGGGGAGTTCGGCCTCCCGGCCCCGGCTGGAAACGGTCACCGTGAGCCCGGCCCGCTCCCCCACCTGGGCCGCATACCAGCGCAGCGCGGCGGTCAACCCGAGGTCGTCCAACTGGGGCGGATGCAGCCCGGTGATCAGGTTCTGTAAACCGAGCAGCCCGGCAGCTACCAATGCCTGCAATTCGCGCGCCTGCCTGCCGACCCGCTCCGGGTGCGGCGCAGCATTGTCGCCGATGGCGCGCAGTCCCAGTCCGAGGGCGGTGAGGGTCTGACCCACCTCGTCGTGCAGTTCGCGCGCAATGCGCTGGCGCTCCAGTTCCTGGGCGCGCACGGTCTGGCGCAGCAATTCTTCGTGCAATTCCTCCAGACGCTGACGCTCATCCTGTTGCGCGCGGCTCAAATCCTCGATCTGGCGGCGGGTCTCTTCTTCGAAGGCGCGCAGCGAGTGGATGACGGCCACCGCCGCGATGCAGGCCATCAGGGAGCGAAAGAGTTGAATGCGAAAGCCAAACCAGTCCAGGAAGGTATCCGAATTCAAGAATTCCGAGGGGAAGACCACGCTCGGCGCGGCAAAGAGCTGCCCAATACAACCGTACAGGCCAAAGGCCAGCGCCGCCACGATCATGTCACGGCCGAAACTGCGCATGCCTGCCTGCATGAATTTCTCGCGCTGTAAGAACAACCCCCAGGCAGCCAGGGCCGCGCCGGGGATCGCCAGGGAGTAGCGGGTGTACACGTCGGCAGCCACGATGTGCGCGGCGGGAGGCTCGGCCAGGAACAGCCAGGCCAGACCCGCGACCCAGATGGCGGAGATGACGCCAAGCAACTGCCAGGCCAGGCGCGCGCGCAATGGTCCCACCGCCAGGCGCGCCCCGAACTGGATCAGGAACAGGAAGGACACCGCCAGCAGCACCACCCGCCCGGGCCCGATCCATGCGGATAGCACCGACCCATCTGTCAGCGGGCGAATCAGCAGGAACATCTCCAGCCATTCGTGCGTGCCATGCACCAGCCCGAAGCCAGCCAGCGAACGCAGGGCGCGCGCAAAATCCAGTTCGGAGGAGCGCCCCACTTCCAGCAGGATGGCCAGGCCCATGCTGAAAAAGGATAATCCGTACAGGAAGTACACCGTAATGATGTCCATGCGGTTCCGAATCCATCTTATCCCCCGCATCGTTTCGAGTCAATACGAACAAATATCACGAACTGCCGTCGCGGACAGGCTAAAAAAAGACTCACCCGCGAGACCGTCTCGGGGTGAGTCCTGTGCGTATTCAGCCGCTGTTACTTTTCGGGCGCGCCTGCATCCAGCCAGGCTCTGACCTTGGCGATCTCTTCCGCCAGCAGGGCGGCGTAGGGATGTTTGCCGCTCTCGAACTTGACGATCATCGGGCTGTTGGCCGAGTCACCGGGCAGGAAGGCTGGGCCGCTCGCGCCGCCCTTCATTGCGTCGGCATAGGAGGAAAGCGTCAATCCGCCCGAAGCCGATGGGCCGTGGCACATCAGGCATTTCTGCGCGAGGAGCGGACCGATCTCCGCATCCCAGGTGAGCGACGGGGCCGAGGCGGCGGGCGAAGACTCAGCCGGGGGCTGGGTGGCGGGCACGGGCGTCGCGGTCGGGACCGGGGTCCTGGTCGGCGTAGCGGTCGGAGATGGAGTGGGCGTCTGCGGCACATACACGGGCACCGTCGGGGCAAAGTTTGGGCTGGTCACGGCGGTGGTTTCGTATCCCACGAAATAATAGAACCCGTAACTGAAGACCGCCAGGATGACGATGGCAATCGGCGCGTACAGGTACTGACGTTTGCGCAGAACCGCCGGCGGGATGGGCTCGGCCTGTTTGCTGGATTCGATCTTCGCCAGCTCGGCGGGGTGTTCGTGCTCCATTTCTGCCTGGCTCATCCTGCCCGTGAACATGCTCAGGTTGAGGTGCCTGATATGCACATGATAGAAATGCCAGAGGATGATGGCCAGCACGGCCAGCACGGCCTCGGCCCCATGCGCCGCCTTGGCAGCCGGGATGGCCTCACCCGGCAGGACGCGCAGGGTCGAAAGCGGATTCCACATCATGAAGCCGGTCAGACCCATCACGACCGTTCCCCACACCAGCGCCAGATACTCGGCCTTCTCAGCGTAGGAATATCGTCCGTAATAGGCCTTGTGCTTGCGGCGGCCCAGGTAATACAGCACGTCCTCATACACGTGAATGAGGTCGTTGATCCACGGGATCATCGAGATGGGCGTGCGCAGCACCATCACGCGATATAGCACCTCGAGCACGTGAAAGACACTTACGATCATCATGACAATGGCCGAGGTGTGGTGAATCAGGCGCGCCGTCTCGATGCCGCCCAGCAGGGAAAAGATCCCCAGGCTGATGGACGATTCGGGGAATTTCTGTGGCAAGCCGGTGAATCCGAGCAGCGTAAAGGATATCAGGAATAGGATGTGCTGGAGCCGCTGGATGAGGTCGAAACGCACGTAGGTCTTTGCCGCAGGGGCCTGAGATTTCTCAGTCATTGCGGGCCTCCTCCGTGGCGTCGTCGCCGCTGGTTTCTTCGGGAGCGGATTCTTCGTCCGCGGGAGATTCTGTTTCGGCAGGCTCAGACTCCTGTGGGGTTACGGCTGGTTCCGTTTCGACGGTCTCCACCTCGGCTGGCGGCTGCGCCTCCTCCATGGGCGGAGCTTCTTCGGGCTGGGCAGTCTCCTCCGCCAGGACAGGCAGCGGCGCGGGCGAAGTCTCCTGAACTGCGGCAGGCGTCGGCTTGCGGAAGCGGTTGATCATCATACGGGTAAAGTCCATCAGCACCAGGAGGCCCATCGAACCCAGTACGCCGGGGATCAAGAACTTGTAGAACAGGTCTACGTAATACACGATCGGGAATTTATCCGGCGAGGGGATGTAATGCGACATCCACGCATCCGGGAAGTTCGCGGTCGCATCGGGGTGACAAGCCTGGCACTTGGCCAGCAGGTTCTCGCGCACGGCCAGGCCCTTGGCGGGATCATCGACCCGCATAATGTCGTGCGTGCCGTGGCAGTCCGTGCAGACCGGCTTGTTGGTGGGCTGGTCCGGGAACTCCTTGTTGAAGATCTCCACCGTGGTACCGTGGAAGTCGGCCACGTAGGTACTCAACACCTGCGTGGACAGGCCGTACTTCTTCATCAGGGTCTCGTCGGTATGGCACTTGGCGCACAGGTAGGGCGTGCTGTTGCGAAAACTGGCCGTGTTGGGACTCTGGATATTGTGTACGCCGTGGCAGTCCACGCAGGTCGGCACATCCGGGTTGCCCTCCTGAGCTAGCGCCGCGCCATGAACGCTCTGCGCATACACTCCGTAAATGGCGTTGTGGCACTTGGCGCAGGTGTTGGGAATCTCCTGGCGCGCTTCGGGTAGCAAACTACCAGTGGACGGGTCGGTCATCGGCTGCTGCGCGTGCGGGTTGTGGCAGTCCGCGCAGACGGCCGCGTTCTGGTTGCCCGCGGCCAGGGCTTTTTGATGCACGCTGTCCATCGCCATTGCAGATTGGTCCGCGTGACATTGCGTGCAGGAGGCCGAGAAAGCCAGCGTCACTTCGCGCAGCGACTGGACCGTGCGATCCGGGTGCGGGAAGCCGGTGATATCGGTATGGCAGGATACACAGGCCACCTGGTTGACGCCATGCACGCTACCGTCGAAGGCCTCGGCATCCACGGTCAGGGGCAGGCTTTCACCGCTGTCCAACTCGACCTTCATACCGGCCTGCGTGTGGCAGGACAGGCACAGGCTGTTGTCGGCGGGGGGCTGGAAGAGGCCCTGGTTAACGGGAACAGGCGCGCGGTCCGCGGGACCGGCGGAGGCCGGCGAGAGGACCAATCCAAAACTGACGAGGCAGGCCGCCAGGCCCGCCGCGAGAAGCAGGTTGCGGGGTCGCATCACTGCCTCTCTCCCGGCTGGCCGGTCAGTCGCTGGTATTCCTTCTCGTGGAAGGTACGCATTTCTTCCTCGCTCAGGCGGCCCGTGAACATGCTCAGGTTGAGGCGCTCGATGTGGACGTGGTAGATGTGCCAGATGAGAATGAAGATGGCCAGCACGACCGATTCGGTGCTATGGGCCAGTTTTGCGGCAGGCACCACGCCGCCCGGCAGGAATTGGGTGACTTGGACAGGGAACCAGACGATCAGCCCGCTGACGCCCATGACGGCGATGCTGAAGAAAACCACCCAGTAGGTGACCTTCTGCTCGAAGTTATAGCGGCCAAACTTCGGCTTGTCCTTGCGCAGGAAGAGCAGGTATTGGATCATGTGCCAGGCATCGCGCAGGTCCTGCATGGTGGGCAATAGGTCGCCTGGCAGGCGGCGGCGGCTGATCAACACCAGGATGCGTCCTAGGTGGTAGAGCACCACTAACCCCAGAATGACGGCCGCCACGTGATGGATCTGGCGGATCAGGAATATCTGCTCAGGGGTGGAGAGCAGGTCCTGGCTGATGGAGAACTCGCGATATTTTTGGGGCAGGCCGGTCAATAAAAGCACCAGACCGCTCAACAACAGAATGGCATGTTCCCAACGCTGCCCGAGCGTAAAGCGCAGGAAACTGCGTTCCTGGCGGGCCAGCGGGGTATGATCGGTGTTTTTTCCGCTCATGGCCGGTTACTCCTGACACGATCGACAGTGGCGCGAACGATCTGCAAAATGACATAGATGACGCACACCCACAACACGAACGGGGTGAAGGAGCCATAGAATTTTTCCACATAGAAGAGGAAGGGCGTGCGTTCGAGGCTGATCTGGTTGTGGCCGGTCCAGGCGTCGGTCCAATTGGAGCCCGCGCTGGGGTGGCATTGCTGACAGGTGGAGAGCAGGTTTTTGCTGTTTACCCTCGACTCGGGGTCCTCCGTCGCGCGGATGTCGTGGATGCCGTGACAGTCGGAACATACGGCGCTGTCGTGCCAGATGGTGGGCCAGCGCGCCTTGTACACAGATACGTCCACACCGTGCCATGAACGTTTGTAGATATCGTACACGTCCGCAGACAGGCCATACTTGTCCATCAATTCCTTGTCGGCGTGGCAGCCTGCGCACAACTCAGGCTCGGCCACACGGAACTGGCTGGTGCGCGGGTCCTGGATGTTGTGGACGCCGTGACAGGTGGTGCAGACCGGCACGTCTGGATTCTCGTCCTGCATCAAGGCCGCACCGTGGACGCTCTGCTTGTAGGTCTCCACGATCTGGCTGTGACACTGCCCGCACGTCTCGGAGATGAGCGAACGCGGCTCGTCGGGCGGGCGGACGTCGTGCGCGCCGTGGCAGTCGGTACAGATGGGAGCATCCTGGTTCCCGGCGGCTGCGGCCTGGGCGTGCATACTGTCCTGGGCCTTTTCGTAATTCGTGGAATGGCATTTCTCGCAAGTCTGATAATACGAGAGGGACAGTTCCCGCCTCGTCTGGAACTTGATCGCGGGATGCGGGTATTCCGAGATATCGTTATGGCAGGCTTCGCATTCGATCCCGACCTGGCCATGCACGGAGTGGCTCAGGTCATCTTCCGCAACGTACAGCGAAAGCGTCTCGCCATCGGGCAGGGTCATGCTCAGGGAGGGATCGCCGTGGCAGGACAGGCAGTATTTCACCGTCTCCTGCGCGGGCGGGCGGGCGCTGGCGGGCGTTACAACCACTAAAAGGCTGGCCGCCGCAACGGTCAGCGCGGCCGCGATCCACCAGAAGAGCTGCCGAGGGTAGGTGCGCGGTGTCATTTGCTACGACTCCTTGGGGTTTCGACAGTTGGATTTTTGAGCGAGTCCGTTGAGGCGGGTTGGGCCGACCCGCTCCCAGACGGGGGCACAGTGCGTTCTCCCGCGTCATCCTCCCCACGATCGTCGGGCGGTTCGGGAGTCTCGACCGCCACCAGCCCCATCTTGCGGAGCAGGTAGGAGATCCCGAACAAGACGACAAGCGGGGCAATGCAGCGCAGGATGAACAGCAAAGCCACAAAGATCGGATTGGCAGATGGTTCGTTCATTGCGTTTCCCTCCACGGCAAGGCTCTGCACCAGCTTGCGGCGTATATGGTAGGCATTGCATCTCCAAATATGATAGTGGGATTAATCAGTGGATAGTATAACCCAAACGAGTAACATCAGAATATTGACATATGTCATATTGTCATTAGAAATAATAGAAGAACAGGCCCTGATCGGGCCTGCTCTTCCAGGAGAGAAACTAAATTGGAGGTTAGTGTTCTGTGTGCTCGAAAAGCGGCAGGAAACGCACCCCCAGCGTAAGCACGGTCAGGGCATAACCGATTACCAGGATCGCCACACCCCATTCGACCGGCGCGGGGAAATAACTGCCGGCCGGGAGTTGGAAGGCGGTTCCCGGCGAGTAGGCCAGGGGCACGAACAAGCCACCGACGGTCACGTTCCAACGGTGGATCAGGATGCCAATCATGGCCGAGAGCCCACCCAACACCGCGGCGGCTGGGTTGCGGCTGAAACGTGGTACCAGGAATAGGATGGCGGGGACCAGGATGCCCAGCAGCACCTCGCCCACCCAAAAACTGAAACTGAAGGGGGTCTGCTGTTGCAGGAGCGCGAACGCGGAACTGACGCCGGGCGTGCGGCCATAATAGGTCACAGCGGCCATGTCCCAGAACTTGATGTAGCCGTAGGCCAGCAGACCCACGCCGCTGAAACGCGCCACCAGCTGCAGCACATCGTGCGGGACGGTCCGCTTGCCGGTGATCCACTCGACCACGTAGGCCACCGCCACAGTGACGGAAGGCCCGGCCGCAATGGCCGAGAGCACGAACATGATCGGCATGCTCGGCTTGAACCAGAACGGGCGCGACTTGAGAACGCCATACGTAGCGCCCAGCGAGGACTGGTGCAGCAGCGAGATGAGCAGTCCCAACACCGCCAGGAAGGGCGTCAACTTGTGCAGGAAGTGGCCGAACTTGCGCAGGGCGGGCCAGCGGTCGAAGAGTTTGGTCTCCACGATGACCGGGGCGAATTCCGTCACCAGGATCATCAAGTAGACCGTAATGCACATTGTGACTTCCCACAATACCGAGTGGACGTTCCAGAACACCCACGGGTGCCAGAAGCGGTCCGGGCGTCCGATGTCCACCAGCAGCATCAGCATGGCAGAAGTGTACCCCGCAAAGCCGACCAGCACCGCCAGTCGGATGATGGGCTGCAGGCGTTTGATGCCGAAGATGTACACGATGGCCGAGAGTGTGAAGGCGCCCGCGCCCAGCGCGATGGAGGAAAGGTCCACGGTGATCCACAATCCCCAGGGGACCGAGTCGGTCAGGTTGGTAATGACCAGGCCCTTGATGAAGACTGTGATGGCCGAATAGACACCGATCAGGATCAGCACGGCCAGGAAACCCAGCCAGACCAGGAAGATCGGGCTGAACGGGAGTTGGAAAGGTTTACGTGGCAGCGTGGAAGTGGTCATTTTACAGGCCCTCCTTGGGCGGGATGTAATACACGCTGGCTTCCGTTCCCAGGTCTTCGCGCAGGCGCAGGGTCGGGTTGGACTCGATCAATTGCGACACGTTGCTGTTCGGGTCCTTGAGGTTGCCGAAGGTGCGCGCGCCGACCGGGCAGATGTTGACGCAAGCCGGGGTCGCTTCGCGGTCCACGCCAGGCGTCAGGCCTTTGGCCAGGCCGGCATCGATGCGCTGGACACAGAAGGTGCATTTCTCGATCACGCCGCGTGGACGACGCTCAACCTCTGGATCACCCCAGGCCGGGACGTAGGGGTTCTCGTCGGTGCGGTCTTCCCAGTTGAACTGGCGCGCGTCGTAGGGACAGGCCACCTGGCAGTAACGGCAGCCGATACAGCGGTCGTAATCCATCACCACCAGGCCGTCTTCGCGGTGATAAGTCGCCTTGACCGGGCAAACCTCCACGCATGGGGCGTTCTGGCAGTGCAGGCACGGGCGGCTGAGGTAGAACGTCTGACCAGCGGTGGTCGTTTCCTTGATGACCACATTCCAGGGATCCTCGGCGCGCACGTCATTGGTGGCGGTGCAGGCGCGCATGCAATACTCGCAGCCGATGCACTGGTCGAGGCTGATGACCATGCCCCAGTGGTAATCGCCGGTCTGTGCGCCGTGCCCGCCGGTCGTCTCGCCTTCCAGTTGCTGCTGTTTGAGCTGACCGAACGGCGAGAGCGGACCCGTGGTGAGGAGAGGGGCCGCCACCACCGAACCGATGGCCGCGATGCCCAGTTTGATGAAGTCGCCGCGGGTCAGGTCGACGACCACCTTGCGTTTCTTATTGGCCTTTTTCGTCATTTTCCTCGACCTCCACGAACCGAATGCGGCGGCTGACGATCCAGGCGGCGGTTCCGCCCACGATCAGGCCGACGATCGCGCCCTGCATCAGACCGGTGTACAAACGCACGGAACTCTGCGCTTCCAGGCTCTGGATCTTCTGCTCCTGGTCCTGGACCTGCTTTTCGAGCGCTTCCGCCGAAGGGGTGCTGCCGGCGTCCTGGCCGCTCAGTTGCAAAATGGTATCGCGGGTGTGGACGGTGTCCTTGTGGCAGTTGACGCAGGCTTCCGAGCCGACGGTGAAGGTGTGACCCGTGGAGAACAACCCGCCGGTGGACGTGGTATGCGAGGCAGCCGCCATGTGACAATCGCTGCACTGCAAGCCGGAATTGGCGTGCGTCCCATGCGTAAAGGACTTGCCTGTATCCTTATGGCAGTTGCCGCACAGGTCATTGACCGTGTCGGCGCGCGGAGCCTGCGAGTGGGAATTGTGGCAGGATTCGCAGTTGATGTTGATCTCGCCGTGACGGCTGGCACGCCATTCGTCGGTGGTGGTCTTGTGGCAGCGGGCGCACAGCGTATAGTCCGGCGTGATCGGCATCGGGTTCTGGGGGTGGCCCGACTGCATCGGCCCGTGACAGGACTCGCAGGTCACGCCCTCTTCAGAATACTTGCCGCTGGCGGCATCGAAGCCGGTTGTATGGCACTCCAGGCAGGAATCAGCCGAACCCTGCTTGACCCAGTCCTCCTGAAAAACAGGCGAGGAAAAAGCCTGTGAGTGGCGGGTACCGGCCCAGGTCTCATGGATATCCTTATGGCAGGCGGCACAGGTATCCGAGCCGACGTAGGAAACGGTGATCTCCGGGGTCGCCTCCGGGGCGGCGGTTGGCGTGCCTTCGCGGGCTACCGGGGCGGCGGCGGCGGGTTGGGCCAGGCCGATCGCCACGCCCAAGGCCAGGCACAGCGCAAAGACCGCGACAAAGACGATCCAGGCGGGCTTTCCGAGGTTGGGTTGTGTTTTTTTCATCATCGCGCTCTCCCGTTGGGTGAATTCTTGGCATACATGTACATAAAATTGGGTAGGACAACACAATGTGCATTTCCTCACAATTGGTTGTTAATCCTATTCTAATTTATTGCCATATTTTGGACAGTGCTGAATATCACAAAAACGGTATGATTTACATAAATGCAATCGTTTGGGCTTATCGATTCCCCACAGCGCGCCTGCACAAAATCCCCCGCCCCGCCCTTGAATGGACAAGACACCGGGGCGCATCTTTTAAAAAATCAGCGGACGCCGCATGGCGTCCGCTGATTTTTTGTTCACGAAAGAACTTCTACGGGCGAACGTACTTGCTGATATCGCCGCCCAGGTCCTCGATCGAGTCGATGATGATCTGGATGACGTACTTGCCGTTATGGACGGCAGCGCCCGGGTTCTTGCGCAGGAAGTTGAAGTTGTAGGCGGCCTTCAGCAGGCGGGGCGACCAGGTGGAGTAGGCGTTCGAGTAAGCGTTCTCGCCTTCATCCAGTTCGCCGTTGCTGTTGGTGTCGTTGAACCAGTACGGGTAGGTATTGGTGTCATAGACAATCGGCTTGCCGAGGGTGGTCTTGGCGTACTTCTGGAGCTCGGTGTACAGGACGTCGCGCAGCGAGCGGTACTCGGTGCGGATACCCTGGGTCACATCGCCGTCGCCATTGTAGTCGCCGGTGGAGCTCATGCCGCGGATGTCATCAACGGGGGTTTCGCCGTGGCAGGCTTTGCAGGCTTCTTCGTCGGGGGTGCCGTTGTGGGCATCGTGACAGCCAACGCAGCCGGGCTTGTCATTGACCACCGGGTGTTGGTTGGTGCCGGCGTAGGTCTTGCCGTCGTACTCATAGAAGCCAGCCGCGTCGCTGCCGAACCACACGTTGGCAATGCCGAGGTAGTGGGCGTTGATGAAGCCAAACTTCACATCGTTTCCGTTGGCATCCTTGATGGCCTCGACGATGGTGTCGGGGGCCTCAGCGGCGCCGGGGAACTTGGCGATGCGGTCATCCACAGACGTTTTGGAGGCGCGGCCCTGGTGGCACATGATGCACAGGTTCGCGTCGGCATTTTCGCCGTAGCTGACGACCTTGCCCGAGGGCAGGGTCACTTCGCTGAGCGCGTAGCGGGCCGGCCAATTGGCGCCATCATGACAGGTGGTGCACATCAGGCCGTTGCCAGCCGGGACACCCTCTTCGGGGATTTCCTGGCCAGCCAGTAGCATGGGCAGGGCCGAGCCGCTGTGGCACTTGGCGCAGGCGCCTTCGACCATGTAGGAGGGCGTGCCATCGTCGTTCAGGTCCCAGTGGCGGAAGGCCGCAGCCGCGCCGTTGAAGTGACCGGGATCTTCACGGGTCAGGGTCTCGAAATCGAACTTGGTGGCCAGTTTCTCGCTGGAGTTGAGGTCCTCGATGGAGTCGACCAGCAGTTCAATGACATACTTGCCGCCGTGGGCGAACGCACCGGGATCCTTGACGGAGACCTGGTAGTTGTAGGCGGCCTTCAGCAGGCGGGGAGTCCAGTTCGGGTAGGCCTTGCCGTCCGCGCCCATGAAGTAGGGGTAGGTGACGCCATCATACTTGATCTCAGCGCCGGCAACTTCTTTACCGTAGGCTTCGATGGAGCCCAGCAGGATCTCCTGCAGGCCGGCGATCTCGGAGGCCACGCCTTCGGTCACATCGCCGTCGCCATCGTAGTCACTGGAGGAGGAAGGCTCACGAATGGCCTTCAGGTCCTCGACGCTCGCCACACCCTGGTGGCACTCGGAGCAGGATTCAACCTTGACTTCGAGGCTGTGCTGGTCGTGGCAGCCGATGCAGGTGTTATAGCCATCGACGTGCGCGTGCTTCATGTCGTAGGACTTGCCATCGTACTCGTAGCCCATGTGGACCTGCGAGCCGTACAGCGTGCCGCCGGCGGCGAAGTAATGCACGTTGCTGAAGGACAGCTTGACGTCGTTGCCCTTGTCGTCCTTGTAGGGAGCGGGCATCGCATCGGGATCGAGGCCTTCACCGAACTTGGCCAGTTTGGCATCCAGGCTCACCTTGGACTCGCGTCCCTGGTGGCAGGTCATACAACGAGCCTCTGGGCCGAGGTTCTCGATGACCGCGCCGGAGGGGAAGGTGACCGAGGTCAACGCATCCGCGGCGTCGTTATGGCACATGGCGCAGGTGAAAGCCTGGCCGGGGACCGGCACGGCGGCATCCACGGTGCCATCGGCGATGAAGTCGGCGAAGCCGGCTTCACTGTGGCACTTGGCGCAGTTGGCCGGGATCTCGGCCTCAGCGTCCCAATGCACAAAAGCTTCAGCGGCGGCGTCGGCGTGTCCGGAGGCCTCAAAGATCGGCTTGATCGCTTCGGCAGGATCAGGCGTCGCTGTGGGCGGGACGGCGGTCTCGGTGGGGGGTACTTCGGTGGGCGCTTCAGTCGGCGCCGGGGTCGGAGCACCACAGGCTGCCAGGACCGCAGCCACCACGAGGACCACGCCAAGAACAAGCACTAACTTTTTCATTGGCATATTAAAGCATTCTCCTTTTTTGGGATCACGGCGGCATCCTTGCGGAGCCTGTTCCGTGTGTCATTGGACAAATCGCCCAATGATTGGGTAGTATACTCTACAATAATAATTTACCAAAACCTTAGAAACAAGTTAATTTGCCATAAATCAGATGTGACATAAATCACGTAGTTGGTGCGGGATGGTCCCAACCCTTGGAACGTGAAGAAAACGGGTAAAAACAGTGTCTTTTATGATTTTCATCACCAAGCACTCGTGATGCCCGCCATCGGGCCTTTCCAGGACGATACTGTACAATCGAACTGGAAAATTTCGAATGAGAATCTTCGACCTGGCTCAATGGCTATTCCTGATCTTCTTCATTTATGGCCTGGCTTTTTTCGGCATGGGCGTGGCCATGGCTTTGGAATCGGGCCGGCGGCTGGCCCTGGCCGAGGCGCGGGTGCTGCGTCCACTGGCGGCCTTTGGGCTGGTTCATGGAACGCACGAGTGGCTTGAGTCGTACCTGCTCCAGGCGCAGGCAGTGGGCACTCCTCTCACTGATTGGATCCCCTGGATTCGCCTGGGCATGCTGGCCGTATCGTTCTCGTGCCTGTTTTTGTTCGCCTACAACCTGCTGATGTTGACCTCGCCGCGACGGTTGAAGAGTCACACAGGGCAGACGGGCCTGTTTGCCTTGTACATGCTTTTGATCTTGAGCAGCGCGATCCTGGCATATTCCGCAAACCCGATCCCCACGATCGACATGCTGGACGGCCTGGCGCGCTACCTGGTGGCCATCCCCTCCTCCCTGCTGGCGTCGCTGGCCCTGTATGCCCGTTCACGCCAGGCCCGCGCAGAGGACCGCCCATCCTTGGAAAAATATTTCCGCATGGCCGCGCTCGGGTTTGGGATCTATACCCTCACGCAATGCTTCGTCCACCCGTTCGACATGTTCCCCGCCAACGTGGTGAATGAAGAGACCTTCCTGGCGCTGATGGGTTTTCCCATCCAGGTGATCCGCACGGTCGTTGCCATCCTGATCGCCTACAGCCTGCTGCGCGGCACACAGGCGGTGGAAGAGGAGCGAAACCTGCAATTGTTCGCCATCCAGCAGGCCAGGCTGCAAGCCCTGCAACAACGCGATGAATTGCGCCGCAGACTGCTGCGCCACACCGTACAGGCCCAGGAGGATGAGCGCTCGCGTGTGGCGCGCGAACTGCATGACGAGACCGCCCAGATCCTCTCGGCCGCGTCGCTGCACCTGGCCGCCCTGCGCGCCAGCCTGAAACGCAAACCCGAGGCGTTGGCCATCGTGGAGCAATTGCAGGACCTGACCCGCCAGATGTCGCAAAGCCTGTACCGCCTGGTGCGCGACCTGCGCCCGGCGCACCTCGACGACCTGGGGCTGATCCCCGCCCTGAACTACCTGCTGGCAGAGACACAGTCAGCCAGCAAGATCGAATTCGAACTCGATGTGCAGGGAACGCCTCGCCGCCTGGACTTGTCCATCGAGACCATCCTGTTCCGCGTCACACAGGAAGCGGCCAACAATGTCGTCCGCCACGCAAAGACGGACCACGCGCGCGTGGAACTGGTATTCGGCGAAGACTCCGTCCGTTTAACGGTGACCGACCAGGGCCTGGGATTCGACCCGCAGGGGCCCTTCCACGCGCCGCGCGGCTGGGGCCTGGAGGGGATGCGGGAGCGGATCGAGTCGGCGGGCGGAACCTTCCAATTAAAATCTGCACCCGGGCAGGGCACCCAACTGGATGCCGTCATCCCGCTCTAGGAGAATGTCATGGATATTACGCTCATGCTGGTGGACGATCACGATGTGGTACGCACGGGGCTGCGCTCGTTTCTGGAGACCCAGCCCGGAATGCGGGTGGTGGCCGAGGCGCGCAACGGCAAGGAGGCCCTGCAACAAGCGGCCCAGTGGCGCCCGCAGATCGTGCTGATGGATATCACCATGCCCGGCATGGACGGTCTGGAAGCCACGCGACGATTAAAGGCGCTTTCGCCCGAGTGTCTGGTGCTGGCCTTGACGGTGCATGAAGACAAGCAGTATTTCATGGAGATGCTGGCCGCGGGCGCTTCAGGCTACCTGACCAAACAGGCCGCCGCCGACGAACTGGTGTCGGCCATCCGCGCTGTGGCGGGCGGAAACGTGTACTTGCAGCCCGCACTGGCCCGCTGGCTGCTGGAAGATTACCAGCGTCTGGCCCGGCAGGTGGGCATCCAGCCGCGCCTGCCGAACGGTGAATTAGATGAAAGCGTGGTGGGGCTGGACGCATTGAGCGCGCGCGAACGCCAAGTGCTGGAACTGGTGGCGCAGGGCCTGAGCAATCACGACATCGGCGAGCGCCTGAACTTGAGCCATAAGACCATTGCCCGCCACCGCGAACGCATCATGGCCAAGTTGAAAATGCACTCGCGTACCGAGTTGGTCAAATTCGCATTGCGAACCGGATTGATCGCTTTGGAGTAAATCACCCAAAATAGGACAATTTCGGGGGCTTTACATGACATCCATCCTCCCCCTTCTCAGGGTGGATTAATCTCGTCATGTAAAATGAAGGCAGTCATAAGAACAGCGCTTGCGCACCGGGAAACAGGCCGAAACGTGTATGTTTTTTTCGGGTTTCCTGTTGCGCAAGCGGTTTGGTCTATGGAATGCGTTGAGCATAGTTCCCATACGGAGGCATCAAATGAAATTGAACAAGTTCATGATTGGCGGTCTGTTCATCCTGGCGGCAGTGGTGTTCCTGGTCGTTTCGGCATCGCAGTCGAATTCCGAATATTTCATGACGGTCGACGAGTTGAGCGCCGAAGGCACGAGCGTGGCGGGCAGGAACCTGCGCGTCTCGGGCGCCATCCTGGGCGACACGATCCAATACGACGCGGCCACGTTGACGCTGACCTTTGAAGTGGCGCACGTGCCCGGCGACAACGCCGAGATCGAGGCCCAGGGCGGGTTGGCCGAGGTGCTGCACCAGGCCGTAATGGACCCAACCCGCAGCCGCATCAAGGTAGTGTACCAGGGCCCCAAACCCGACCTGCTGCGCAACGAGGCCCAGGCCATCATGACCGGTCACATCGGGGAAGATGGCGTGTTCTACGCCGACGAACTGTTGTTGAAATGCCCCACCCGCTACGAAGAGGCGGTGCCAGAACAGGCCGCCAGCAATTAGCGAAACCGACCTGGCAGAGCAATCTGTCAGGTCTTCATTTGTGTCGAGGAGAAATCCATGATTGCAGATTTTGGATACGGAATTTTAGTGGTGTCGCTGCTGGTCTCGCTGTACAGCGTGGGCGCGGCGCTGACGGGCGTGAAGGTCAAATCGACGGCCCTGGTGGAATCGGCCCGTCGCGCCATGCTGCTGACCTGGCCACTGATTACGGTTTCGGCGCTCGCATTGATCTACCTGCTGGTCAACAACCATTATGAGATCAGCTTCGTCTACGAGGTGACCAGCCGCAGCATGCCCACCTACCTGAAGATCACCGCCTGGTGGGGCGGACAGGCCGGTTCGCTGGTCTTCTGGTCGTGGCTGATGGCGGCCTTCGCCTCGCTGGTGACCCTGCGCAAGTGGGACCGCGACCGCGAGTTCCTGCCGTGGGTGATCGTGGTCTCTTCGGTGACGCTGGCCTTCTTCCTGATGATGTCGGTCGTGTTCGAGAATCCCTTTGCGCGCCTGTACCAGACATTCGAAGGCATCAATGCCCACACCTTCGCGCCGGCTGACAGCGTGGTCTTCACCCCCGCGGACGGACGCGGCCTGAACCCGCTGCTGCGCCACCCGGGCATGATCATCCACCCGCCCATGCTGTACCTGGGATTCGTCTCCTACGTGATCCCCTACGCCTTCGCAATGGCGGCGCTCATCACCGGGCGCACCGACGACCGCTGGATCCGCATCACCCGCCGCTGGTCGCTGTGGGCCTGGCTGTTCCTGTCCTTCGGCCTGGTGTTGGGTGGACGCTGGGCGTACGACGTGCTCGGCTGGGGCGGATACTGGGGCTGGGACCCGGTCGAGATCGCGGCCTTCATGCCGTGGCTGACCGGCACCGCCTTCCTGCACTCGGTCATGATCCAGGAAAAGCGCGGACAGTTCAAACAATGGAACATGATCCTGGTCATCCTGACTTATGCACTGGTCATCTTCGGCACCTTCCTGACGCGTTCGGGCGTGCTTTCCTCCGTCCACGCCTTCGCCAGCAGCCCGATCGGCCCGTTCTTCATGGGCTTCGTAGCGCTGACGCTGATCGCCTCGATCGCCCTGTTGATCTGGCGCTGGCCAGACCTGGGCTCCGAGACCGAGATGAAGTCGATGCTTTCGCGCGAGGCGCTGTTCCTGCTCAACAACCTGCTCTTCATGAGCGTGCTGGTGGTCTGCTTCGTGGGCGTCATCTACCCGCTGGTCTCCGAGCTGGCAACCGGCTCGAAAGTGACAGTCGGCCCGCCGTGGTATGAGTTCAGCACTTCGCCGTTGTTCGCCATGCTGATGTTCCTGATGGCCATCGCCCCGCTTTCCTCATGGGGACTCTCCTCGCAGGAGAAACTCTCGAACATCAACAAGCCCGTGCTGGGGGGCATCCTGGCGGTGCCGCTGGTTGCCTACGCCCTCTGGTGGAACCGCATTACCGAAATGATGGGCAGTTGGCCCGGGGTGGTGGTCTCTCTGGCCATCGTGCTGATTGCGCTGGGATTGATGTACCTGTTCCGCAAACTGCTCTGGCAGGCTGCGCTGGTGGCTTCGGCGGTGGCGGTGTATCTGTCCTTCACCTACACCACCAACCTGATCGCGCTGATCGGCTTCTTCCTCGTGACGCTGGTGCTGATGGTCACGCTGCGCGAGTTCTGGCGGGCCACGCGCGCGCGTCAGCACGCCCAGCAGGAGAACTTCGCGCTGGCCTTCATCCGCCTGGTGGGACGCAACCGCCGCCGCTACGGCGGGTACATCATCCACGTCAGCATGATGCTGATGGCCATCGGCATCCTCGGCATCGAGCTGTTCCAGAAGGAAACCCAGGGACAGGTGGCCGCCGGTGAGGCGCTCGACATTGCGGGCTACACCGTCCAGTTCGAGGATGTGGCCTCGTGGAACAATCCGTCCGAACAGGTCAACTACACGCGCGCCGTGGTCAGCATCTACAAAGGCGATCAGTACCTCGGCCAGTTATACCCACGCAAGGATATGTATTTTAGCGACCAGCAGATGACCACCGCCACGCAGCCCATGTCGATCCCGGGTAACCTCTCGTCCTTCAAGGATGACCTGTACGTCCTGCTGGTGGACTGGGAGCCCGCTTCGGCTTCGGGCGCGACCTTCAAGATCTACGTCAACCCGCTGGTCAACTGGCTGTGGATCGGCAGCCTGCTGTTCTTCATCGGCGTGATCATCGCGGCTTGGCCCGACAAAGACCCCGAGTATGCCCCGGCCCGCGCGCGCGGCAAGGCCTACCAGCCCAGTTCGGCGGATTAGGAGAGTTTTGGATGAAGAGACATCTTCGCATCGTCCTGCCGGTCCTCGCCCTGACCCTGCTTGTGGCAGGACTGGCCTTCAACGCTGCCCTGGCGCAGGGTTCCGCGCCCACCGATGACGACGTCAACGCCATCGCCAAACAGTTGTATTGTCCCGTCTGCGAGAACACGCCGCTGGACGTGTGCCCCACCGAAGCCTGCCGCCAGTGGCGCGAACTGATCCGCCAGCAACTGGCCGACGGCTGGACCGAGGACCAGATCAAGCAATATTTTGTTGAGAACTACGGCGCGCGCGTACTCGGCGAGCCGCCGCGCAGCGGCCTGAACTGGGTCGTGTACCTGCTGCCGCCGGCCCTGATCCTGGCCGGCGCCTTCGTGCTCTTCCGCGCCATGCGGACGTGGATGAAACCGACGGTAACGGAGCCAGCCGCGGGCGCGGCCGAAACGCCCCAGTCCGCCGCTCCTTCGCAGGACGAATACATTTCGAAATTCGAAGAAGAACTTCGCAAGCGCAAATAACCCGGCCTGGAATGGGGCATCGCCTGATGCCCCGCTATCCACCGCCGTTCAAGTGGAGAATGCAATGACCGAGATCAACGAGACAGCCCCTAAACGCGGTGTTCCGCTCTGGGTACAGATCGTCATCTGGGTACTGCTACTGGGGCTGATGGCTCTGGTGGCGGTAACCCTCAACAAACGTCAGCAAGGTTCCGTCCAGCCTGGGGCGCAGATCCCCGATTTTACACTGACCCTCTTCGAGGGCTACGAGTACGAAGGCAAAAGCGAGATCAGCCTCTCGGACTTGCGCGGCAAGGTGGTGGTGATCAATTTCTGGGCTTCGTGGTGCAAACCCTGCGAACAGGAAGCCGCAGAACTCCAGCAGGCCTGGGCCGAATTCGGCCCGACCGGCCAGGTGGTCTTCTTGGGCGTGGACTACGTGGATACCGAACCCGACGCGCGCGTGTACCTGCAAAAGTTCGGCATCGACTTCCCCAACGGTCCCGATATGGCTACCCGCATCTCGCAGATGTTCCGCACCACGGGCGTGCCCGAGACCTACTTCATCGACCAGGACGGCGTCCTGCGGTATGTGAAGGTCGGCCCGTTCACCTCGGCGGACGAACTCCGCTCCCAGATCAACGCACTTCTACCCTAAAGGGGCATTCATGGACCTGAGCGCAATCTTCTTTGTCCTGGCCGTCCTGATCCTGGTCGGCATGTACCTGTACGCGCCCTTCAGCGGGCGTACGCGCCGCTCCACCGTTGGGCGCGAGGAGCATGAGGTCTCCAGCCTGATGGCCGAACGCGACCGCATGATCAACGCCCTGCAGGAACTCGATTTCGACTTCAAATTGGGCAAAGTCCCCGAAGAGGACTATCCCGCCCAGCGCGCCGAACTGCTCCAGAAGGGCGCGGACATCCTGCGCAAACTGGATGAGTTGCGGCCCGCCTCCGCCTCCGATTCCAACGCCGAGGCGCGCCTCGAAAAGGCCGTGGCCGCGCGCCGCGCCGACGCCGCCGCGCCCGCCGCCCAGGCCGCCATCAGCGACGACGACATCGAATCCATGTTGGCCGCCCGCCGCAAACAACGCAAGGACAAGTCTGCGGGCTTCTGTCCCCGCTGTGGACAGGCCGTACTAGTCAGCGACCGCTTCTGCCCCTCCTGCGGAAAATCCCTCGCGTAAGCGCGCACCACGGAAACCTTATGAAACGACTCTCTATATTCCTCCTGCTCGGCGCCTCCCTGCTTCTGAGCGCCTGCAACCTGAGCCTGGCCGAAGACGTGACCCCGCCGCCTGGGTACGTTGCGCCCACCCCGCAGCCCACACTGGGCCCGCTTTACCCCGCCTCGGCGCCCGATCTTGCCAAAGGCGCGGAGATCTTCGTCACCGAGTGCGCGCCCTGTCACGGCAGCGGCGGCCTGGGCGACGGTCCCATGAACGAACAACTCCCCGTGCCCGTGGCGGCCATTGGTTTGCCCGCCGTGGCCCAAAAGTCCTCGCCCGCCGACTGGTACGCCGTGGTCACCCAGGGCAACATGGCGCGCATGATGCCGCCCTTCTCGCAGAAACTCTCCGACCAGCAGCGCTGGGACGTGGTAGCCTACGCCATGAGCCTGCACGGCGCGCCCGAAATGGTATCCGAAGGCCGGGCGCTCTTCGAGAAAACCTGCGCCGACTGCGACACGCGCTTCTTCCGCAGCCAGGAAAGCATGGCCGACCTCTCGGACGACGACCTGATCAGCCTGATGCTGCAAGGCTCGGAAGATTTCCCCGCCTTTGGCGCGGACCTGGCCAAGGATGAACTCTACGCTGTGGCCGCTTACCTGCGCACCATGAGCGTGTCCGAATCCGCTCCCACGCCCACGCCTGCTCCCGTTACCGCCACCCCCGCCTCGCCCGATGCGACTCCCGCTTCCGCCGAGTCCTACCCGAATCCCACCGACGACGCCACCCCCGACGCCAATGCGACTCCCGCCGCCGCGCTTGCGGGCCTGGTCAGAGCCAGCATCACGCTCCCCAGCGGGGAACTGCCCGCAGACCTGACCGTCACTCTGCGCGGTTATGACCACGCCGCAGACACCAGCGGCCCGCAGGAGACCCTGACCCTCACTGCTGTCCCCAATGCCGATGGCTCACTGGTCTTCGAGAACGTCGAACTGCCCGAGAACCGCATCCTGCTGGTCGAGACCGAATACAAGGGCATCACCTACCAGTCCGAGTTGACCGTCGTCGAAGCGGGCATGACCGAGATCACCCTCGCGCCGCTCACCGTCTACGACACCTCCAGTGACCTGACCTCGCTGGCCGTCTCGCAGGGTCACATCTTCCTGGATGTCAGCGCGGGCCAGGTGCAGATCATCGAATTCTTCGGCGTCAACAACCCCACCCAGGCCTCGGTGCTTGTGCCCGTCACCACCGACCAGATGGCGCTGGCTGGAATGCCCAAAGGCGCCACCAGTCTCGGCTTCGACGCCCAGCAGGGGCAGGCCATGCCCGTGCAGGCTGGTGAAGGCTTTGCCATGCCGCCCTCCGAACAGGAATACGGCCTCGTGGCAGGCTATCAGATGGCCTACAGCGACCCGCTCGAACTGAGCCTGCCCTTTGTGCTGGCCATGCCCGAGGGATCGTCGCTCTTCGTACCCGTGGGCGTCGAACTGAAAGGCCAGGGGCTGACCGACATGGGCCAGCAGGACATCGGCAACGGCACGCTGTATCAGGTCTACCAATTCGGCCCGCTCGAAGCGGGCAGCAACCTGACCGTCGAGATCAAGGGTCAGCCCAAGACCGAAGGCGCCGCGGAAGACCCCGGTGGGTCGCGCCAGGCCCTCGTCATCGGCGCAGGCCTGCTCGGCCTCCTGCTGATCGGCGTGGGCGGCTGGCTCTACCTGCGCGACCGCAAACAAGCATCCGATCTGGACGAAGACGAGGAAGAGCAGGACGGGGACGAATTCGAGAACGCCAACAGCGTGCTCGACGCCCTCATTGCCCTCGACGACCTGCATCGCGGCGGTAAGATCCCCGACGAGGCCTACCAGAAGCGCCGCGCCGAGTTGAAGGAACAATTCAAGAAACTGGAGAGCAGGGAATAATTCCGTGATCGAAGTCCGCAAACTCGTCAAACGTTTCGGCCTGAAGAGCGTCCTGCGCGGGCTGGATTTCACTGTCCAGCCCGGAGAGTTCGTGGCCCTGCTCGGTCCGAACGGCGCAGGCAAGACCACCTTCCTGCGCATCCTGGCCTCGCTCTCGCGCCCGTCGCTGGGCGAGGTGCGTGTGGCGGGTTATTTCCTGCCGAAACAGGCCGCCGAAGTGCGTGCGCGGCTGGGCGTGGTCTCGCACATGCCCCTGCTCTACCCCGACTTGACCGCCGAGGAGAACCTCCGCTTCTACGCGCGCATGTACGGCCTCGCAGAGCAATCGGCTCGCGTGACCGAAGTGCTGGAGATGGTCGGCCTCGAAAAGCGCCGCAGTGACCTGGTACGCACCTTCTCGCGCGGAATGCAGCAGCGCCTGGCCATCGGCCGCGCCGTGATCCACGACCCCGAAGTAATGCTCTTCGACGAGCCATACACCGGCCTCGACCAGGACGCCTCCGAAATGCTGGATGAAGTGCTGAAATCGGTGGCCGCGCGTGGACGTACCGTAGTGATGACCTCGCATGACCTGGCCCGCGCCGAAGACCTGGCCACCCGTTTCGACATCCTCTCGCGCGGCGTGATCGCCGCCTCGACGACCCAGGCCGCGCTCCAGGACACCAACCTGCTGGCCTACTACAAACAGGCCCTGGCAGACTGACATGACCGACAAGAAATCCCATCCCTCCCTGCTTGGCGCGACCCTGGCAATCGTCCAAAAGGACCTGGCTGCCGAGTTCCGCTCGCGCGAGTTATTTTCGGCCATGCTGGTCTTCTCGCTGCTGGTCATCATCATCTTCAACTTCGCCCTCGAACTGGACATCGAAGTGCGCCGTACCGTGGCGGCAGGCGTATTATGGACCACCTTCGCCTTCGCCGGCACGCTCGGCCTGAACCGCTCGATGGCCGTCGAAAAGGACCGCGGATGCATGGATGGCCTGCTGCTGGCCCCCGTGGACCGTTCGGCCATCTTCTTCGGCAAGGCCATCAGCAACCTGGTATTCATGCTGGTTGTCGAGGCCATCGTTTTGCCGGTCTATGCCGTGCTATATAACGAGATGCGCATCTTTCAGCCCGCCTTTCTGGGCGTGGTCCTGCTTGGGTCCATCGGGTACATCGGCGTCGGCACCCTGCTCTCGACCATGTCGGTGCAGACCCGTATGCGCGAGGTGCTGTTGCCGATCTTGCTCTTCCCCATCACCATCCCAGTGCTGCTGGCGGCTGTCAAGGCCAGCGGCGGGTTGATCGCCGGCGCGGACCTGAGCGAGGTCATGACCCCGGTCACACTGCTGATCTTTTACGATGTGGTCTTCACCGCCCTGCCCTACATGATCTTCGATTCGGTCGTGGAAGAATAAACCCCGCAAGGAATTGCGATATGTATCAAGGAGTTTCCATGCAGTCCAAACCCATTGCCCTCACCATTCTAGACGTCGTATCCATCGTCGTCCTGGGCATCTCCACCTACCTGGCGCTCGTCTTCGCCCCCACCGAAGCCGTGATGGGCGACGTCCAGCGCGTGTTCTACTTCCACATCGGCACGGCCTGGGTGGGCCTGCTGGGATTCGTCGTGGCCGCCGTGGCGGGCATCGTCTACCTCGTCACCAAGGACCTGAAATGGGACCGTTTCGAAGTGGCAGCCGTGGAGGTCAGCACCATGTTCTTCTTCCTGACCATCGTGCTCGGCTCCATCTGGGCGCGCCCAGCCTGGAACACCTGGTGGACCTGGGACCCGCGCCTGACCACCGCCGCCATTACCGAACTCATCTACATCGCCTACTTTATGCTGCGCCAGGGCATCGACGATCCCGAGAAGCGCGCCCGCTTCGGCGCAGTCTACACCCTGCTGGGCGGACTGAGCGCGCCCATCACCTTCATGGTCATCCGCCTGTTCCGCACCATCCACCCGGTGGTGATCGGCAGCCAGAGCGCCGAAGCCCAGGGCGGGTTCAGCATGAGCAGCGATATGAAGGTCGCCTTCTTCTTTGCGCTCTTCGCCTTTACCATCATCTTCGTCGACCTGATGTGGCACCGCATCCGCCTGGGCGCGTTGCAGGAAAAGGTCGAACAACTCAAACTGAAAATGAGCAACTAGGAGTCCCTGATGTTCCTCGAAACCATCCCCGACACCTCGAGATACATGCTTGCCGGTTACATCATCAGCTTTCTGACCATGGGGCTGTACGTCGCCAGCCTATACATCCGCAACCGCAACCTGCGCCAGGACGAGCAGCTGCTCGAAGACCTGGAACGGGACGGGAAAAAGTAAACAACCAATTCTTATCAGAGTCCGCTATAATTGAAGCGGACTCTGATTTATAAGATGCGCCTGCGCTGGATCGCCTTCCTGCTCGTGATAGTGGCCCTGTTGGGGACCGCCTTTGCGCTGCCCCCTCAGGTGAAGGCTGCTTCCAACCCGCCGCCCGGGCCAGACCGCTACACCGTCATCAACGTGGACTATACGGCCTACACTTGGTGGCTTGCCAACTGGAGCCGCAACGAGGTGGTGTGCGCTGTGGTAGCTGACCATGAAGGTCCACCCACCCCCAAGGAGGTCTACCGCGATTGCGGCAAGACCGTCTACGACAAGTGGGTCAGCCAGCCGCCCTGCATTAAACCAGAGAAATCGCAGACCTGCGTCGGCTACTACATTTTCCCCGTTTTCGAAAAACCCGCTTCCAAAGAAATTCCCACCAAACTGCCCGAAGCCGCGGCCTGGTTGACGCTCGAGAATTGCGAATCCGTTTCCAGCGTTTCGACCAGCGTATGCGAGAGCCTGCCCAGCCTGGTGGTAACGGGACAGGAACCCCTGCCCAAC